>DJVR01000027.1 GCA_002441285.1 Candidatus Atribacteria bacterium UBA6251
CTGCTGGGCCAAGACCGGCATAGGCTAATTTGTCTTTGAGTTTTTTGGCATTAGAGTTTCCCGCAGGATAACGTTTTTCTTTTCCTTTATGGATGATAGCCAGTTTTAATTCTGCCTTTTTCTTTTTCTGTTTTTGCAGGTGGATCATGGTGCCGTCTACCTCCAAATAAAGAGGATCTGATTTAACCAGGGTAGATGTTATTGTTGATTTTAGGGCCTCTTCTAAGTTTTGTTCAAAGGCGTATTCTCCCTGTTTTTGAATCTGAGTACCCTGACATTGTACCTGCTGGCGGATACATTCAAAACTTACCGAGTCTCCGTAACAGTATTCGAGAAACCTCTGGGCATTGCGGTAACTGCCGGCAATAAAGGAGAACAGGCCGGTGATCTTCTGGTAATGAGTACTCATACGCTGATTGGATTTTAACTTGAGGGTTTCATCCAGCAGACAACGGTTTGGTCCCGGTAGAGATGCTTAGAGTAGGAGATATTACCTAGGAGGGTTAAGAGATATTTACTGCGCTTTCCACAGTTGGAAAGTTCCCCTCTTTTTCTTTCTTTTCTTAATTGGTTGTCAAGGAACTGCAAGATGCTAGTTAGGATGTGCTGGCCTATGACTTTAGTTAGGTGAAAAACAAATTTCTCCAGGTGCTGGATATCCAGCTCGTCTTCTGGTATAGTCACTTGTAGAGATGGTAATGTGATGGTTAGACATAATTCTTTCATTAGGTAGATTTACCTCCTTTTAGAAAAAGAATGTTTCTTCTTTTTCTATTGTTTTGTTCTATGAGGTAAGTCTACCTTTTTTGTTGGCCTCTTGACAAGTGATATCTTAGAAAACCCCTACTAAAATTTTACACTATCATAGAGACTATAATTATAAGCAAAAAAGATTCTTAAAATTTTAGATATTCTTGAATATTACAGCATAAATTGTTTTTGTTTTTTAAGCGGGATAGAGGTGTTTTATTTTTTAATTCGAAATTGGCAAGATTTCCATTTACATCTTACACAATTGTGGTCATATTTTTCATCACTAAAAGAATTGATCAGTTCTTTTTTGGTGCTTTTACCCACTCCCATTAACCAGGATAAAGATTTTCTGGGAAACATCATATAACCTTCAGTCAAACTTACACCAATACGATCCGTGGGAATGAGTTCAAAAATTATTCTTTGCTGGGTAATATCCCAATCGTCATAACCTGGGGAAAAATGCCTTCCTGTTTCTAGACCATATTTTTTTACTTCTTCATTAGCTGATTTACGAATTTTTCGACTTAAATCCTCTACTGCCACCGTACCTACAGCATCTAAGGCTAAAGCGTGAGGAAAATCTTTATGAAAAAGATGTAAAGATACTTCTTTTTCTAATAAATCACCTATAGTCACTACTCCAACCAATAAATGATGGGCAAATTTTAATAATTTAGTAATTTTAGGTGAAAATTTTAGAATATATCCCTCTGATAATTCTATCTCTTCAGTAGAAATAAATTGAGAAATTTCCAATAAGCGATAAATACCTTGAGGAGTTATAAGCTTATAACCATAACTAATTTCTTCCTCTACAATAGATAAAATTTCTCGAGAGATTTCACTTTTTTTATTCATCTTATAACCTTGATAGCGTAAAACTTCAGCTATATCTATATTTATTTTCAAATCTTTAATTATTTTTATATACTGCATTTTTTCTTTCTAACTAAAAATAATTTCATTTTTTATTAAATTGTAATTCAATTATATCTTTCTTTTTATTAAAAACCTAAAACCCTGATGGTTTATTTTAAAAAATATACCTCAGGTACGAAGCTTATGAAATTCTAAAAATATGTGAAGGTAAATTAATATTATTTTCTCACCCAGATTAAATGGTTAATAAATATATCGGTAGACTTAATTCGAAATTTATTCTTTATTAATGTTTAAAGCACCTTATTCCTGTAAATACCATAATTAGATTATGCTCATTAGCCGCAGCAATAACTTCTTTATCCCTGATAGAGCCACCAGGTTGGATAATAGCTTTTATTCCACCCCTAGCTGCCTCATCAATATCATCTCTAAAAGGGAAGAAAGCATCAGAAGCTAAATAAGCCCCCTTAGACCTCTTTTCAGATTTCAGAATAGCTAACTTTATTGCATCTAAACGACTCATCTGCCCTGCCCCAATACCTATGGTCTGTTTTCCTTTGGTTAGTACAATAGCATTGGACTTGACATGTTTTACCACCTTCCAAGCAAACAAAAGCTCTTCTAATTCCTCCCAAGTTGGTTCTTTCTGAGTCACTACTTTCAGATCCTGAATTCCAATTTCTTTTAGATCTCTTTCCTGTACTAAAAACCCTCCTGGTATTTTTTTAATCTCTTTTAAAGAGCGATCTCTTCTCTTTAAATCACCAATCTTAATGATACGTCGATTTTTTTTCTGTTTCAAAATTTTTAATGCTTTGTCCTGAAAATCTGGAGCTATAATTGCTTCAACAAAAGGAGTATCATTAATTATCACTGCTAATTCTTCTTGAACTACTTTATTTATCCCCACAATACTACCATAGGCAGAGGTAGGATCACCTTGATAAGCTTTATTATAAGCCTCTTCAATAGTGATTGCATTAGCCAAACCACAAGGATTAGTATGTTTGATGAAGACTACAGTAGGTTCAGAAAAATCTTTAATTATTTCTAAAGCAGCTCCTAAATCGATTAAATTATTATAAGATAATTCTTTACCACCTAATTGGACCATATTCCCCAGGTTGGCTTCCTTGACCAATAAATCTTTATAAAAAGATCCAGCTTGATGAGGATTTTCACCATAACGCAAATCAAAAACCTTTTCTCCTATTAAATAGAAATTATTAGGAAAATCATCTTCTTTTCCCAAAAAACTCTTCCTTAAAAAAGAAGCAATTATCCTATCATAATTAGCAGTATGTTCAAAAACTTTAAGTGCTAATCTCTTTTTCGTCTGTAAGGTTAATTCTCCCTGATTCTTCTCTAACTCATCTAAAATTCCAGGATAATCCTGTGAATCAATTAACACGGCTACGTCTTGATAATTCTTCGCTGCTGCCCTTAAAAGTGAAGGTCCTCCTATATCAATATTTTCAACCGCTTCATCCAATTCAACCTTTTCTTGAGAAATAACCCTTTGAAAAGGATATAAGTTTACTACTACTAGCTCAATAGGGCTAATCTGGTGTGTTGATATTTGTTCTTGATGAGCAAGATTATTACTTTGAGCCAAAATGCCTCCAAAAATAAAAGGATGAAGAGTTTTTACCCTTCCATCTAATATCTCAGGAAAGTTAGTTATTTCGGAAATAAGCTTAACTTTTATCCCGGAATCAATTAATATGCTAGCTGTTCCTCCAGTTGAAATAATCTCAATCCCCATTTTTTCTAAGCCTTTAGCAAAATCAACTATCCCCTCTTTATCCGATACACTAATTAAGGCACGCTTTATTTTGGTCATTTATCTTCTCCTTTTCTCATTTACAAGATGACTTTTAAAGCAATATCTCTGCGGTAATACATATTTTTAAATTTTATTTTCTTTATCCCTTCATATACTCTCTTTCTCGCTTCAGATATATTTTCATCCCAGGCAGTTATACCTAAAACTCTACCTCCAGAAGTAATCACTTTATCTTTTACTATTTTAGTCCCAGCATGAAAAGCAACTATATTTTGCATCTTCTCTAATTCTTTTAAGCCATCAATCACTTCCCCAGTGAAATATTTTCCTGGATATCCATCAGAAGCAAGTACCACACATACAGCAGCATTATCTTTCCATTCAATTTTAATCTTTTCCAGATTACCTTCAAGAATAGCTTCAAATATATCCACCAAATCTGTTTTTAATCTTGGTAATACCACCTGAGTCTCTGGATCTCCAAAGCGGGCATTGAATTCTAAAACCTTAGGACCTTCTTCCGTCAAAATTAGACCAGCATAAAGGATTCCTTTATATTCTCGACCTTCATCTTTCAACCCCATCAAGATTGGTTTTAATATTTTTTCTAAAATTACTTGATTTAATTTTTCAGTGTAAAAAGGACAGGGAGAATATGCCCCCATCCCTCCAGTGTTTGGTCCTTGATCGTTTTCACCTACCTTTTTATAATCTTGGGAAGAAACCATTGGTATGATAGTCTTGCCATCACAAAATGATAAAATAGAAACCTCTTCCCCTTTTAAAAATTCTTCAATAACCACCTGACTCCCTGCCTCTCCAAATTTCTTTTGCTTCATTAAAAAATACAAAATCTCACTAGCTTGCAACCTATCTTTTACTATAAAAACTCCTTTACCAGCTGCTAACCCATCTGCCTTTATAACCAGAGGATATTTTTGTTTTTTTAAGAATAAAAGTGCTTTTTCCAGGCAATCAAATGATTCATATTGAGCAGTTGGAAGGTTATACTTGCTCATTAAGTATTTGGAAAAAACCTTACTAGATTCAATTTTTGCTGCTTCCTTGGTAGGACCAATTATCTTCAAACCCTGTTGAATAAAATCATCTACAATTCCTTGAGCCAAAGGCAATTCAGGCCCAACAATGGTTAAGTCAATTTTCTCTTTTTGCACAAAATCAACTAAAGCGGAAATATTTTCTGGATTAATTTCTTGGCATACTGCTATTTTAGAAATTCCTGCGTTTCCTGGAGCGCAATAAATCTTTGATACCTTTCTACTTTGCTTGATTTTCCATATTAAAGCATGTTCTCTTCCTCCACTACCTATTACCAGTACCTTCATTTTAAATCTACCTCTTTAATAACAACTCTTCTCTCCTGAATATACAATCTTCTTTCCGAAATTAATTGAATCGCCCGTACCAAAATTTGATGTTCTTGTTGAAGAATTTTTTTTGCTAATGACTCTTCATCATCCCTATCATCAACTTCTACAGCTTTTTGTAAAATAATTGGTCCAGAATCTACTCCTTCATCTACAAAATGAACAGTACAACCAGAAATCTTTACTCCATATTTTATAGCTTGCCTTTGAGCATGTAAACCTGGAAAAGAAGGAAGCAAAGCAGGGTGAATGTTAATAATTCTATGTTGAAATGCTTTAACAAAATAAGGACTCAAAATCTTCATATATCCCGCCAAAACTACCAAATCAACCTCTTCTTTTCTCAAATATTCTACTATCCTTTTATCATACTCTTCTCTATTTTTAAAGCCTGTAAAATCTATATAATAAGCTTTAATTTGATTCTCTTTTGCCCTCTTTAGAGCATAAGCATCTTTATTATCACTAATTACAATACTAATTTTTCCTTCAATCTTATTTTCTTTAATAGCATTTATTATAGCTTGCAGGTTAGTTCCTCTTCCTGAAGCTAATACTCCAATATTAATCATTACCTTCCCTTAAATGTAAAAAAAAGTGCCAGGCACTTTTTTTTACATTATCACCTTTTTTTCTCCTTTAATGATTTTTCCTATAATATAGGATTGGTAATTTAGTTGATTTAGGGTGCTTGAAACTTCTAAAGCAATATCTGGGCGTACTATTAAAATCATTCCTATCCCCATGTTAAAAACTAAATACATTTCTTCCTCGGAAATACTCCCTTTTTCTTGAAGTAAAGAAAAAATTAGAGGTTTAGGCCAGCTTTCTTTATCAATCTGGATAGAAACTCCCCTTGGTAAAATCCGAGGAATATTTTCTACTAATCCCCCTCCGGTAATATGGGCTATACCCAAAATCTTAAATTTTTCTAATAAATGCAATATTGGTTTGGTATATATTCTGGTAGGAGTTAATAGCTCTTCTCCCAAAGTTTTTTCTCCACCTAATATCCGCTCATCCAAACTATATACTGTATCTTTCAATAAAACTTTTCTTACTAAAGAAAAACCATTACTGTGCAATCCACTAGAGGAAATCCCAATAGCTACATCTCCAACCTTAATATTTTTTCCATCAATTATTTTACTTTTTTCTACTATACCCAGGGCAAAACCTGCTAAATCATATTCTCCATCCTGATATATATCTGGCATCTCTGCAGTTTCACCACCCAAAAGGGCACACCCAGCATCCATACATCCAGCTATTACTCCTTTGATTATTTCGCTCACTATTTGATTTGATAATTTCCCTATAGAAATATAATCCAAAAAAAATAAAGGTCTTGCTCCACAGGTAAGAATATCGTTCACGGACATAGCTACTAAATCCAGACCTATCGTATCGTGCTTATTTAGAGTAAAAGCAATTTTTAATTTGGTTCCTACTCCATCCGTACTAGATACTAATACTGGCTCCTTATAATTTTGACCTGACAAATCAAATAATCCACCAAATCCACCAATTTCGCCTATTACACCCGGAATGAAAGTCTTTTTAATGGCTGGTTTTATTTCTTTAATTATCTGGTTGGCCAGAGGAATATTCACCCCAGCTTTTTGATAAGATAAGTCCATTAATAACTATCCTTTCTTTTTACCAATTATTATTAAAATTTATTAAATAAGAAGTTAAACTTCTCACTTTTTTTGTAAATCATTAAATCCAACTACCATTAATACGGGATCTTTTTATTTTTAATTTTCTTCATTTTTCTATTTCAGGAAATTAAAATATTTTTTATTCCTTCCACCATCTTTTTTCGATAATCTTCCAATCTTTTTTTAATTTCCGAATTTTCTAGGGCTAAAATATGGGCAGCCATAAGTCCAGCATTTTTAGCATTCCCTATGCCCATAGTAGCTACTGGAATACCTGAGGGCATCTGAACTATAGATAATAAAGAATCCAATCCCCCCAAAATTTTCGTTTCAATAGGCACACCAATAACCGGTAAAATTGTTCTGGAAGCAATCACTCCTGGTAAATGAGCTGCCCCTCCCGCTCCTGCAATAATGATTTTAAATCCTCTCTTTTCAATCTGTTGAATATATTCTAATAATAAATCAGGAGTCCGATGCGCTGATAAAACTTTTGCCTCATAAGAAATTCCTAATTCATTTAATATTTCTTCTGCCTTATTCATCGTCTCTTGATCAGATAAACTCCCCATAATTATAGCAATCTCTTTTTTTATCATCTTTTTATATCATCTCCTAATCTTTGTTTTCTTGTTTTCTCTGATTTCTTATTCTCATTAAATAAAAACCCAGGCAAAGAAACCCCTCTTTAGAGTGGAACCTCTCCGCCTGGGCTTTTAACCCTCCGGTGTAGTATAATTTGTTATACTTTGCATCACTTGGTTCTAACCTTATTCTAAATATAATTAAACTTACGGATAATATATAAAAATTTATAATATCTATTTAGAATAAGTGAATCCCTAAGATGCACTTCCACTCGTAGCCTATGGTGATTTACGGTCACTTGGTAGAGACACTCTTGCCCTATTCAAGAGTTTATACGAGTTTACATTAATCATACTTTAAGTTTTTATTTGCTATGAATATAGCATCAATCTTATCCTGCTGTCAACTTAAAATAAACCTTCTGTTATTTAAGAATTAAAAGTGAAC
>DJVR01000007.1:0-11595 GCA_002441285.1 Candidatus Atribacteria bacterium UBA6251
ACAGCTAATCTGACCGCTTCAGGATTGATCTTTCTTAAAACCTTATAATTTATCTTTCCTGCTTTCAGAGTGGTACGGTGTCCAGTCATCATATAACCTCCATTCTATCTTGTCAGGATTTATTTCTACTAATTCTAATACTTTTTTGATATACTGAGAATAACCATAATTTAAAAATTGTATAGTATGTCCTGGACAACGCACAGTAAAGGTTTGACAAAGAGTATAAAGAAAGCACTTGAGGGCAAGTTATTGATTCAGAGGTGTCAGCAACATAAAAGTGGGAATTTAATCAGTTATCTTCTCGAGAACATCAAGATGTCTCTAAGAGGAAGGTACAAAGTACTCATGAAAACCCTACTTATTCGAAAGCAAAGGAGGCGATAGAGCAGCTGAGAGAGGAACTTGCTATCATTAATGGATCCGCGGTTAGGAGCTTAGATGAAGGAATAGAGTGGGTTTTTACCTTACGTCGGCTTGGGGTGTTTGAGAAATTGAGCAGGAACCTCAAGATTACCAATTGTATAGAATCTTTGTTATCTCAAGTTGGTCAAAATACAGACAAGGTGGGCTACTGGAAGAATTCCAATCAGCAGTAAAGGTGGCTTACTGAACGTCTTTTAGATATTGAGCCCAGGTTAAACAGGATATGTGGATTTAGTTATTTAACTGAGTTGAGGAGAACTATAATGAGACAGTGGGTAGTTTAAAAATGCAGGTGCCAGAATTAGCAGTTATAGCCGATGTCATAGAATTTTGGGATTTAGTTCCTTGTAACGCTTAACATTCCAGAGCGATACGAAAAATCGTATTTTTCTTGACATAGATAGATTTTTGTATTATTTTTCAGTAAGAAGCGGTGATAACAATATCTGCTGTTGCACTTTGGCAGGCTGGTAAGTTCAGAAGGGATAGAGAGTTAGGAAGTGATACAAGGTATTCGAAAGGGGTAATGAGAGATGTCCTCTAATTTTAACTAAAAATGGGATTCTTTCTGGCTTATATTCAGGGGGCAAATTCCGATCTTTCTAAGATGGCACAAAGATATTTAGTTTTTCAGGAGAAAGTCAATGGACGAAAATAAATTCAAAAAAGAAATCCTTGATTTTGAAGATAATTATCTTTCTCCTTATGCAGCCAGGAATAAAGATGCCCAGAGGAAACACCCCACATTCCATCCCTTCAGAGGACCCTATGCTCGTGATCGTGATCATATTTTATATAGTGGGTCTTTTCGTAGATATGTAGGAAAAACACAGGTAATTTATTTTGCTGCTAGCTTTGATGAACAACTTTCAAATCGTAGTATACATACATTACAAGTTTCTCAAATTGCCCGGTCTATTGGTAAGGCTTTAAAATTAAATCTCGAGCTTATTGAAGCTATTGCCCTGGGGCATGATTTGGGGCATACACCTTTTGGTCATGATGGAGAGGAGATTCTCCAAGATATTTGCAGAAAAAGAAAGATTGATTTATTCTTTCATAATGTGCATAGTTTAAGAATAGTAGATAAGTTAGCTAATGCTTGTCGAGGTATGAATTTGACCTTTGCAGTCAGAGACGGGATTCTATCTCACGATGGTGAAATCAACGAAAGGTGTTTATCGCCTTATCGAGATAAACAAGAAGCTGATTTACTGAGTTATTGTCAAAAAAAAGGTAAGGGAGAAAAAGTTTATACCATACCTTCCACTCTGGAAGGATGTGTAGTTCGAATGTCAGATGCTATAGCCTATGTAGGACAGGATTTCGAAGATGCTATTCGGATTAATATTTTAAGAAAAGAGGATTTACCTGAAAAAATTAAAAAAGATTTAGGAGAACGCAACACCGATATTATTAATGCCCTGGTTACTGATATTATTGTAAATTCACATAATCAGGATCAGATAAGTTACTCTCCTGAAATTGCGCAGAGGCTATTCGAGTTAAAAGAGTTTAACGCTGAAAGAATTTATAAAAATCCTAGACTGAAAGCAAAAAAGACCAGATTTAAAGCTGCTTTTGAATATCTTTTTTGTCTATTTTTAGAAGATATAAAGAGAAAAAATGAAGATTCTTTAATTTTTAGAGAATGGATTTTTAACCGTGGGGAAAATAAAGGTGCTCAATATTTGAAGGAAAATTTACCTGAACAGGTGGTAATAGACTATATTGCCTCTATGACCGATAGATATTTTTATAATACTTTTAGAAGATACCAAAAATAAAAATTATTGAGGTTCATACTATTTTGCCAAAAAAAACTTATCAATACTCCTACCTTTCTACATCTTTTTTTAAAAGAAAATTGGTGAGAAGAAAGAGATTGCTTCTTGGAATAAGCTTAATTTTATTAACTTTTATAGGAATAGGTATTTTTAAATTTATATCATCTCTGCCTTCTTCTCGTAAACAGGAAACATCTTTGACTCCCTCCACTCCAGAAATAGTCCGGGAAGAATTGGTTGACCCTACAAATTTATTAGCTGAAGAAAGAGAAAGTAGTGAAACTTCCCTTCAAACACTACCTCGTTCCGAGCAAAAAGAAGTGGAAGTTGAATTAGAGATGGTAGAGACAGAAGAAGAGGAAGCAGTAATTATAGAAGGAAGCTTACAAGCAGGAGAAACTATTTACGAGTCTCTGGTTCAGCAAGGGATTGCTCCGGTTGAAATACTCAATTTACAGGAAAAAGTAAAATCTGTAGTGGATTTTAATCATCTACCAGTGGGGAGCGAATATGTTTTAAAGTATCAACCGGAAAAAGGAGTTACTCAATTTATTTACAAACCAAATCCAGTAGATGTTTATAATATTAATATTTCTTCTTCCGAATCGGAAGAACTAAAAATAACTAAGGAAGAAATCCACACTGAAATAGTTCACTTTGAAGGAAAGATAAAAAGTTCTCTCTATGAATCAATGTTAGAGTGTTCCGATTCGCCTCAATTAGCTCTCCAAATGGCTGAAATATTTGCCTGGCAGATAGATTTTCTTACTGAATGTCGAGAAGGTGATACTTTTAAAATTTTGGTGGAAAAACAATATAGGGGAGATTTCTATCGTTGGGGGAAGATTCTAGCTGCCCAGTACGAAGGAGAGCTTTTAAGTAAACATACTGCGATCTTTTTTGAAGATCCTTCTGGCCATAGTGATTATTATACCGAAGAGGGAAAATCATTACGCAAAGCCTTCCTACGTGCTCCTTTAACTTATAAATATATTAGTTCAAGTTATTCTCCCAGTCGATATCATCCTATTTTAAGAATTTGGAGACCTCATCTCGCTATTGATTACGCTGCTCCGACAGGGACCCCTGTTTCAGCTATTGGAGATGGAACTGTAATCTTTAAAGGTTGGAATAATGGATACGGAAACTATATAGAGATCCGTCATCCAAATAATTATGTAACTGGATATGGACATCTGTCCAGTTTTGCAAAAAATTTAAAGGAAGGACAGAAAGTTAAGCAAGGAGAAATCATTGGCTATGTAGGGGCTACTGGTTTAGCTACTGGTCCTCATTTAGATTTTTCTATTAGCAAAGATGGTGTAAAATTAGATTTTTTAAAGCTAAACTTTCCCTCAGCTTCTTCTGTGGATACGCAATATCAATCTCAATTTGACAAGGTAAAAGATCAACTTCTAGCGGTATTAGAAGGAAAAGTAGAGCTTAAACAGGAAGATGCTCTCCGTTTTAATGAAAATTGATTTTAAAAATTAAATTATGGATGTTCTTTCTGTGCTCCTCTTCTGGCTCCTTCTCCAGACCAGGGTCTAATCTCTTGGGCTTCAAAGATATTAGTATCTTTCATTTTTCCAATAATTTTTAATTTCAGTCCTGGATAGGGAGTTAACTTCCCTTTCCACAAGGCATTAGTTGCTTCAATTTCCCATAGGTTATTATTTAAATCTAGAAGTATAAACTTATTTTGTTGGGATAAATCTACTTCCTTGATGGTTCCGGTCAAAAGACCTCTCTCTGGTTGCATCCACTGTTTTTCCCAGGTATAAATAAGCTGAGGATAATAAGGGAGTTTCTTTTGAAAGATATTTTCTAAATTTTCACTAAATCCTCCAGTATAAAAGAGTGACCCCAAAATTATACTGGTTATTAAACTAATGCATAGAATAGAAAAAATTTTCCAACGATAGCCTTTTCGAGTATGAATAAAATTATAATAAGCTACTCCCAGGAAAATAAGGAGGAATATTAACCAGAGATAAGGAAGGCTAATAAAAAAAGTTTTAAGCCAACTTTCTCCCAGATAGCGATAAATATCCCAATCCAGTTGTCTGGTAATGAATAAAATCATACTAAAAGCAATACTTCCTAAAATTATTGAAATACCAAAGAATAGCCAGATCAAATAGTTTTTAGTCAGAAAATACCAGCGAGGTTTGGGTTTTATTTCATTATCTTTTATGATTTTCAATACTTGATTACTTATCTTGCTCATAATCTTAAATTTTAATTCCCTCCTTGATTAGCTCTTGCTGAAGTAAATTTTTAGCTCGCTTGAGTAAAGTAGCGATAGTTCCCATCGGTTTGTGCAGAATGTCGCTAATTTCTTGATAATCCTTGTTTTCCAGGAATTTTAAAATTAACACCTCTTTATACTTAAGAGGAAGATGGTTAATAATTTCTAATATCTTCTCGTAAGTTTGGTTCTGAATAGTAACATTTTCTATATTACTGGTAGAATCAATAAGGTTATTTAATTCTTCATAATCCCAGGAGAGTAGTTGAGGATTTACTCTTTTTTTTCTATAAGCACTGATAGTGATATTATGAGTTATTCGATATATCCAGTTGGAAAATTTTAAACTAAGATCAAAATCGTTTAAATTTTCATAAACTTTAATAAAAACTTCCTGTAAAATATCTTCCGCATCCTCTTTGCTTAAGCTGGAAATCTTTAAGATATAATGAAGGAGTTTTTCTTCATAACGATTCATTAAACACCAATAATATTCTGGATTGGTGAGAGAAAGCTCTACCAATTGTTCATCTGTATTTTTTAAACAATCTGCTGAGTTTACCATAAATTATCTTTTCCTATTAAAGGTAAAAAGCTTTAATTGGTCTCTTTTTAATGCTTATCTCCCTTATTATAACCTCTTTTCAGAAGATTTAAAAACTATTTTCCCTTTCTTTATATATACGCTTTTCAAATAAGTTTTCTTCATAAAATAGTTTGTCTGTCTTATTATTTTATAAATAATATAAATAAATTCATTTATAAGACTATAATGATACTTAACTAGAAAGATAGTAGATTTAGGCGAGGTAAATAGTGTATAATAAAGAATAATTAATTATCCGATAGAAAATAGGAGGAATAAGATGAAAAAGAGTGGTCAAAGAATACTTTCGATTTTAATCTTAAGTCTTTTGTTGGTTTTAGTATGTTTTGATTTTAGCTGGGGTCAAAAAGTAAGCACTTGGGATACCTCTTCTTCAGAAGCCGTATATTATTTAGAATTATCGATTAATAAAATGGAAGAGGCAATTGAAACTTATCAGGGAGCCAATTATCCAGGTAAAGAATTATGGTCTCAGGCTATCGAATTTGGGGAGAAAGCAATAGAAATAGATCCTGACTTTATAGAGGCGCATTATTATCTAGCCCGAATTTATCAATATACTAACTGGTATTATCGGGAAGCCAGGGAGTGGGAGAAATACATAGAACTTATTCAAAAAAGAAAGGTAATTTCTCCCGAAGCACAAAAAGATTTAGCTTTCGCCTATTATCGTCTGGGTTATGCAGCTTATCAAAGAGAAGATTATGAACAATGTATTCAGTATTTACAGCGTTCAGTTCAGATGGATTCTGCTATGATTGAAGCATATTACTGGTTGGGGCGGGTATTTTATGAAAAAGATAGATTAAATGATGCCCTAATTTCCTGGCGTAAGGTATTAGAAATTGATCCTCATTACCCTAAAGCAGAATATTTTTATGAAAAAGTTGAAAATTCTCTTCTTTATGGTAAAGAGGCATACGCCTATTATGAGGAGGGGTATAAACTTTATGAACAGGGATTATATGAGGAAGCAATTTTCAGATATCGGCAGGCAATTCGTCTGAATCCAGATTTTACGCAGGCTTATTATTGGTTAGGAAGGATCTATTTCGAAAGAGGAAACTTCCAGGAGGCAGCTGATAACTGGCGAGAAGTTTTACGGCAGGAACCTGAAAATGAAAAAGCCAATTATTGGTTAAAACAAGCGGAAAAACATTTGCCATAAAGTAAGTAATAATAAAGTGAATTAATTTTTTGAAAAAAGGAGAAAGCCAGAAGAATAAAATGCGTATAGCCCTTTTTACTAATTGTTATAAACCAATAGTAAATGGAGTAGTAATAGCTATAAGCTCTCTAAGAGAAGCCTTTGAAAAGAAGGGACATCAGACTTATGTCTTTGCTCCCAAAGTAGATGATTACATTGATGAAGAAGATAATATATTTAGATACCACTCAATAAATTTAACCAGGCGGATAAAATATCCTCTTGCTATACCTTTATCTTTTCGAGCGAAGAAGGTTATTAATCAATTTAATCCAGATATTATTCACATTCATCACCCTTTTTTACTAAGCTCTCCAGCTATTATCTACGGAAGAGAATTAGGTATTCCCAGGATATTAACTCTACATACTCAATATGAAAAATATACTCATTATTTAGCGCCAATACCAGAGAAATTAATTCAAGAGGTAGTAAAGCAAATTGTCACTAATTTAGCGCATAAGATCGATTGTTTTACGACCCCCTCTTCTTCAATGAAAGAACTAATAAAAAATTATGGGATCAAAACCAGGATAGAGGTTATTCCTAATGCCATAAAATTAGATTCTTTTCAGGAAAATAATGAGAAAAAGTGTCAGGAGATAAAAGAAAAATATAAGATTAAAGATGATGAAAAGATAATTCTATATCTCGGTAGAGTGGCACGGGAAAAAAGTATTGATAAGCTAATAGAGGTTATGTCTTTAATCAATAAAAGAGGGATCGAAAAAGTAAGGTTATTGATTGTAGGGAATGGTCCGGCCTTAGAAGAATTACAAGAACTTGTTGAATCATTACAGCTTAAAGAGAGAGTAATCTTTACGGGAGAAGTTAAGAATGAAGAAGTAAAATATTACTATAAGATAGCTTACCTCTTTGTCACTGCCTCCCTTACTGAAACCTTTGGCATAGTAGTTATTGAAGCCTTAGCCAGTGGAATTCCAGTTTTAGCAGTAAAGGCTCCCGGGATAGTGGATATCATTACCCCTGGTGTAGATGGGATATTAGTGGAAAATAAAGTGCAAAAATTTGCTGAAGCTTTGGAAGAGATAATTAAAAATCCTCAATTAAGAGAGGAATTATGCCAGGGTGCTCAAAAGACCTCTATTCAATATGATATTAATACTATTGCTGATCGGATGTTAAGCTTGTATCAGGAGATAATTGGATAAAGATAGATTAGAAACTTGAAAGTATGATAATTCTTACAAGTTTAAAGAATATAATGAAAGGAGATCATTGGAATTGAAAAAAAGATGGTCTTTTCTATTAGTAATAATTATTGTTTTGGTTTTTGTTTTTCCTATTCAGGGGATTACTAATTCAGAAAAACCTTCCGAGATTATTGATCAAGCGATTGAAGTGTTAAAAGAAATGGCAGAAGCGGAAGATAGTGGAGCTTTTGCAGTATTATTGGGAAAGGCAAAAGGGGTAGCAATCTTTCCTTCTATTACCAGAATAGGATTAGGTATAGGTGGACAATTCGGTAAGGGAATAATCTTCAGAAAAGATAGTACAGGTATCTGGTATGGACCAGCCTTTATTGAAATAAAGAGCCTTAGTCTTGGTCCCCAGATGGGGATTCAATCAGTGGCTTTGGTGCTGGTAATTTCTAATGAAAGAGGAATGGAGGGGTTTTTGGAGAACAATCTTACCTTAGGTGGAAATATCAGTATTGCGGTAGGTCCTTTGGGGAGGTCTCTTTCTGCTGATACAGATTTAAAAATGGAAGCAGCAATATATTCATATTCTATCGCTAAGGGGGCATATGTGGGAGCATCTTTTCAAGGATCAACCATAACAGAAGATAAGGAAATGAATGAATTATTTTATGGAAAAGAGATTTCTCATAAAAATATTTTAGAAAATAAGATTTCTCTAAACCCTGATGTGTTAAAACTCTTACTCTATTTAAGAAAATTGGGCAAGTAGTAGATATTAAGAAAGATACAATCATTAAAAATAGTTATAGTAATAGTAAAGGTAGATTTATTTTAGTCTAAAAATTAAAAAATATGGAATAATATATACAAATAGAATAGAGAAACCTTATTGATCTTTTAGGGTTTATAAAAATTTAATTTGACAATTTCAGAAATGAAATGATAATATATATAATAAGGTAAAATATATCTACTTATTAGATAAAAAATAGTATAAAATGTAAAAAATGTATTTTACAAATTTGTAATTTATTAACCGGGGGTGAAGTTTTAAAGAATAAAGTATCAAAAAGTTGAAAAAGGTAAACTGGTCGAAAGATCAGGACGCAAAGTCATGGGTTTAAAGTACGTTGGTACTATAATCGCCAGACTGCCGAAAAGAAAAAAGCAGGAGGCGATTTAAAATGAAAAAAAAGACAAAAATTTTAATACCCATGATTTTTATTTCTCTTATACTTATCTTATTTGCCGGTTGTTTCGGGACAATCCCCGATGAATCTCCTGGTTATACCTCTGGTACCATTGAGGGGATTATTGCTGCTCCTTGTTGCACTACTTCTGATGGTCCAGTAACCACTCCATTACAGGGTGTTTATCCAGAATACTGGTGTTTTTATTGTAAAAACCCCTGGAGCCTTCAAGAGGAAATTGAGGTAGTTCTTACTTATGGTCTGGATGAGATTGCTACTACTACCACTAATAAAAAAGGTGAATACAGCTTTACTAATGTACCTGCCGGAAAAAATTATGTCATTACTGCTTATTGTCCGGATTTTGATGATGAAAGACCTCTGGTAAAAGATGTGGCTTTAGAGGTGGTAGAAGGTGGTTCTTATGACACTAAGGTTACTGATTTGGTTTCCACCAGTTTAGGATTAGTGGTAGATTTTATAGTAACCTATTCTGAACTTACTCCTGAAGATATTGTTTTAGATGAGGTTATTGCCAATAAACCAAATTTTTATGCTTTCCCAAAATTTAAAAAATTGGTAGAGGAAGTTCGTCGGGTATTAGAAGGAAATTGTGGAAATCTCAACCTGGATGAGGATGTCCAGGAGGCATTATGTGATGCTGCGGAAGAGATTACCGATTTAGATTTTGGTTGCGGACCAGGATTTACTCCTCCTCCTCCGTCCCCTCCGGATCCTTGTACAGGTAATAATGCACCAGTTATTAATGAAGTTACTTTAAATGGTACCCCAGTATCATCACCAAGTAGCTTAGATTTGGTTATAGGGAATTCTTATACTGTGGTGGTAAATACTAGGGATGATAATATCTTACCAAAACCTGCTAATCCTTTAACTTATAGTCTTACCATTACTAAAGGTACAGATCCATCATTTAATATAGATATGGGTACTAATAATACCTTTACCGGGACTCCGTTAGCTGCAGATGTTGGAACGTACACAGTTTACGTAAATGTAAATGATGGATGTGCTACAACTACCTGGGGGCCAGTTACGATTGAGGTTCATGATGAGTGCTATAACAATACTGCTCCTTCACTAACTATGCCGGATGATGATAGCGTAAATCCAGGTGGCTCTTACAGCTGGACTGTTACTGCTAGCGATGATAATATTAAGGATTCTCTAAGTTTTAGCCTGGTCTCAGTTGTACCTACACCTACTAATAGTTTTAGTATAGATCCTAGTAGTGGAGAGATTAGCTGGAACCCAACCTGTGATGATATTGTAAATGGAGCAGATACTACTTATCTTATTACAGTAGAGGTCGATGATGGTTGCATCACCGTTCAAGGTAGCTTTGAGATAACTCTGCTTGCCGAACAGTGTCCAGGAACAGTAGAAGGTAAAATATGTCAACATAATGGGAATGGTTACGGTCAAGCTTGGGCTCACTTTAGAAACATAGAAACTGATGTAGTTTATAGTGCTCAAGGAGCTCCTGGTAGTGGTAATTATTCAATTGATTTACCAGCAGGGGATTATGTACTTTGGGCTGATAAACATACTGGATCTCAATGTCCTACATCAATAGGATATGATACAAGTGGTGGAAATCCAATTCAGGATCCTAATGGATGGATTTGTTTGACGGTATCTTCAGGAGGAATGCATTATTATGATATATGGGTAAATAATTCTGAAGGTTCTCATCCTGGACCTTGCTTACAACCTCCTTCAGATGCATGTGAATAAAATTAATTAAAATATAGTTTAAATCTCTGTTGAATGCAACTCAAACACCCCGGCGGAATAAATACCGCTGGGGTGTTTTTATATTAGTTAAATTTACTAATTTAAGCTTTAATAAATTCCCTCGTATATTATCTATTGATGAAAACATGGTTTAAGAATAATTAATGTTCTATCTTCCTTATTCTTTTTCTTTTTCGATATACTCAGGAGAAACGATCTTTTTAGCGAAACGAACTGCTTTTTTTTCTGAAGAAAAAGCTCTATCTGCTACTTTTACGGGATGGGGTAAAATATTCCCTTTATAAGAGCCATGTCCATATTCTACTATATATTTATCCTTTTGAGGAACTATCTTGCAATAATCATATTTACCTTTCATAATTTCTTTCTCCCCTCTCATTTATTTTTGTCCAAAATCAAGATGTTTTTACGATTATCTATTTTTTAAAAAGTTTATTTTTTAACTATTGTCGTTTGAAGTATTTTTATTCGCTAGGCTATTTAAACTATCTATTTCAGGTGAAAGAACAACTACTTTGCATTTAGTTGGACTGCTATCAAAGTTAAGAGCCAAAAATTCTGAATAAGTGAGCACATAATCTTTACCGGCAGTGGGATCATTAGTAATTAGTTCTTGATTTTCTTCATCAAAACCAATAACTACCCGGGCATGACTGTAGGGTAGGGATAAGCTATAATTTTGAATGGCAATTACCGGTATACCTTCTTTCAAAAGTGCCTTAATTTCGTCCAATGTTTTTAATTGATAAGTTGTTTCAAAGCCTAAATTTTTTGCATAACTAACGAATTTAAATACCGAGCTGCTACCATTTGCAATGACTTTACTGGCTATTTCTGCCTGGCTGATATTTTGTCCAAAATATTTAAAGGTCATTGCTCCTGAGGCCGGAAGACACCAGTTTGCTCCAGCATATTTTTCATAAGGAACATCTAGATAGACATAAGTGGTTTCATTCTCTTTTTGCATTTCCAGGTTTTCTGGAAGTTCAGGAGTAACAATTCCACTACAGGAAGTAAGAAATAGTGATAAAACGGTTATTAAGAAGACAGCGATAATGGTTTTACCCATTGCTTTTATTTTCATCTGATCATCACTCCTTTTCACTAAGAATTTTCTGTTTAGCTGGTTAAGATCGAAAAGGGTTCAGCAAAGCATGGGGTTTTCAAAAAGAAAAAAGTCGGCAG
>DJVR01000007.1:11680-127899 GCA_002441285.1 Candidatus Atribacteria bacterium UBA6251
CGGATAGTTTGCCTTTATCAACTTTGACTTTGACTCTATTTTCTTTTCTATATTTATTATACCCTAAATTTAGATTTTTTTTCCAAAATTTTGGAATTTTTTTACTGGTTGTATTTAGTTCTTAAAATTTTTTACGGTAATCTCCTAATACCTGCAAGGCATAGTCAATATCATAAGGAGTATGATCAGCATTGATTTGAAATCTAATTTCCTCATCCCCTCGGGGGACTACGGGATAATTTAGCCCGGTAGCCAGAATTCCATTTTCGATGAGATAGTTTACTAATTCAGAAGTCTTTTGGGTATCTCTAATCATCAAGGGGACAATAGGATGATCGCTGGTGATAATATCATATCCCATAGAGGTTAGTCCCTGTTCAAATCTTTTAGTCATTTGTCTGAGGTGATTTAAAATATCCAGCCCTTTTTCACTACTTAAAATTTGCAGTGCCTTTAAAGCAGCACTAGCTTCAGCAGGGGAAATGGGGTTAGAATAAATATATAACGGTGCAGTTTCCCGTAAGTAGGTTATAACATTCTGTTTAGAGGTAACATATCCTCCATTTACTCCTAGAGCCTTGCCCAGAGTTCCTATCAGTATATCTACTCCTTTAGCTTTGGTATATTCCTCTGTTCCTCTTCCAGTCTTTCCAAAGGCACCTATACCATGAGAATCATCCACTATTAGGATAATATTTTCGGAAAAGTGATGGTCATATTCCTGGGCAAGTGTTGAAATAGTATTTAGGGGGGCAAAGTCTCCCCTCATACTAAATATTCCATCGGTTACAATAATCAGTCTTCGGGCTTGGTTTATAGATTCTTTTATTCTCTCTTCCAGTTCTGACATATTCAGGTGGGTATAAATCTTTTTATCTTTAGGCCTGGCTAACCTTAAAGCATTAATGATACAGTTATGATTAAGCTCATCACTTATTACTATAGTTTCATTACTGATGAGGGGGGTAAGAATTCCTACTACTGTGGTATAAGCAGAGCTAAATAACATAGCATCTTCACGATGATGAAATTCTGCCAGCCTTTTTTCTAATTTACGATGAACTTCAAAAGTGCCACTGATAAAACGTACTGCCCCTGGTCCTACTCCAAATTCCCGGGTAGCTTTCTCCTCTTCCTGGATAACTTCTTCCTTTAGAGACATTCCCAGATAAGAGTTAGAGTTCATCCGGAGAAATTCTTTTTCTCCTTTCCCTTTTAAAAGATAGCGTGGACCTTTATTGCCTTGGGCAGGGATAATCCTGGTAATAATGTATTCTTTCCCTTTTAAGCGACCTTCAACTTTTAATTCTTTTAAGTTTTGAGCAACTACTTTTTCTAAATTATTTAATCCCATTTATAGCCTCCTTTTGGTTTAGTGGTTAGGTAACTAATTAACTGATTAATTGGTTAAATAGTTAGTTGCCTAAACTAATTACTCATCACTTATTACTAGTTAACTACTTAAGCAATTTAGTAAATAGTTTATCTTTAAGTTTTTCAATCATATCTTTAGTCATTTTCTGTAAATTATAATCTGGGGACCAACCCCAATCTTCTCGAGCTGCCTTATCATCCAGTTTGTCTGGCCAGGAATCAGCAATAGATTGGCGCAGCAGATCGACGGTATAAGTAATTTCAAAATCAGGGATATGTTTTTTAATTTCTTGGGCAAGCTCTTCTGGAGTGAAGCTTTCTGCGGTAATATTATAAGCATTTCTATATCTTAATTGAGCAGGGTCTGCCTGCATAATTTCTAGGGTAGCTTTGAGGGCATCAGGCATATATAACATATCTAGACGAGTATCCTTTTTTAAAAAACAGTTATATTTTTTATTTTTTAAGGCAGCATAAAAAATTTCTACCGCGTAATCGGTAGTCCCTCCTCCCGGAAGGGTAACATAAGAAATAATCCCCGGGAACCTTACTCCTCGAGTGTCTAAACCATATTTAAGATGATAATAATCGCATAATAATTCACCACTGACTTTAGTTAATCCGTAAATAGTATTGGGTCTCTGGATAGTTTCTTGAGGAGTATTTTTTTTGGGAGTAGAAGGACCAAAAGCAGCGATCGAACTGGGAGTAAATACTGAGCAATGATTTTCTTTTGCAATTTCTAGAATATTATAAAGTCCATTAATATTTACTTTCCAGGCTAATTGAGGATTTTCCTCTCCTTTAGCAGAGAGGATGGCTGCTAAGTGGAAAATGGTATCAATTTGGTATTTCCGAACTACTTGAAAGATTTGAGGTGCATTTAAACAATCTATCTCTTCGAAGGGCTCTACCAGATCTTTTTTTTCAGCGGGTAATTTTTTTATATCAGAAGCGATGACTTTGTCTTTACCAAACTTTTCTCTTAAAAAGGGGGTTAATTCAGAACCGATTTGACCGAGAGCACCAGTAATTAAAATTCTTTTCATAAGTACTCCTTTTAAATGGGTTTATTTATTAATTAATTATTTATACCTTTAATATAATAGAAATTTATTCACTATATAAATAACTCTTTATTTGTTCGATAAAGTGAAGGGCATGTTTTTTTAAAATTTCCTCACTCTGTGCTTGATCCCTTTCTTCTAAGGCTTGGATTAATTTGGAAAAATCTTCTGGAATATGGTGAGCATAAGAATCATTTTCTTTGGCGAAAAACCAGAGGCGACCAATTTGCTGACGTAATTTTTTTAGCATATCAGCCAGAGTTTGATTTTTGGTAGAAGAGTTTAATAAATCATGAAATTCGGCATCTAATTGAACCAGCATCTTCTGATCATTAACTTGCTTAATCTTTTGCAGTAATTCTTTCATTTTATTTAATTCTTCTGCACTAATCCGTTGAGCGGCAAAACGACCAGCTAATCCTAAAAGAAAGAGTCTGACTTCAAATAATTCTTTTAATTCCTGAAAACTGATTTCGGTAACATAGATACCATGATTGGGGATAATATGCACTAAGTTTTCTGCTTCCAGCAGGATCAGGGCTTCTCGGATAGGCATAGGACTAACCCCGAATTCCTGGGCTAAATCCTTGATATTTAATATCTGTTTAGGCTGATAATGTAGATAGATTATTCTTTTTTTAAGTTCGTAGTAAATATCTTTGTTAATCATAAATTAGAGTGATATATTATTAATATATTAAAAATATATCATTAAAATATAACCTTGTCAATCTCAAAGTTTTAAATATTCCTATAGATTTATTTTTTATTAATAAAATTACTTTTTTCTTTGGTGAGTAAGTTTTTAAGAAAATAATTGCAAATAAAAATTACTTTTGTTATATTTAACTTAAACTATATAATGAAAACTTTTTGGATAAATTTAAGTTTTATTTTCGAAAAGTAAGTGATTTACGAATTTAAGATTTTTTTATAGATTTAAAATCAGGATAATGATTTAATGAAGATTTCTACTCAGATTATATACAATCTCTTCGCTCCTTACTACTGTGAAAAGAGATTATTTTTTGCATACCATCAGATAAAACCAATGGAACCCGGTCCTTTCGAAGAGCTAATCTATAAATTGGGAATGCGCCATGAAAAAAATTATTTAAACAATATAGGGGAATATGTGGATCTATCAGAAGGAAGAATAGAGGAAAGGGCTACCCTGACTAAAAAATTAATGGCTAATCAAACGCCGGTAATTTACCAGGGAGTACTTCAGGAAAGGCTCTTAATTCAGGGAAAAACCATAGAAATCACAGGTATACCTGATTTTTTAATTTATGAAAATGGAAATTACTGCATCAGGGATTGTAAGTTAGCCCGGCACATTGATGATAAAAAACATCAGGAGATAATCGCCCAGCTCAAGATTTATGGATTACTTTTGGAGAGGATTATCGATCAACGGGCGAAAAAGATAGATGTAGTAATGGGGGATAATAGTATCCTGGAGATCAACCAGATAAATAGTATACGTCCAGAAGAGGTGTTAGCTAAAGTAATAAAAATAGTAGAAGATGAAGAAGCACCCTATTCTCCAGTGGGATGGTCAAAATGTAATGGTTGTGGTTACCGTCATATTTGCTGGGAGATTGCAGTAAGAGAAAAAGATGTAGCTTTAATCTACGGAGTGGATCAAAATTTAGCCCGTTTTTTCTGGGATAAAGGGATAAAAACGATAGAACAACTTTTAGAAAATTATAATGAGATGAGTTTATCAGAGGTCTATAGACCCTGGGGGGAGAAGTTACAGAAGGTAGGGAAAAAGGCAAGAAAGATATTATTGGCAGCTCAAGCAATGAAGGAACGAAAAAATTTGTTACTGAAAAAGATTCCTCTCCCTGAAGCCAGTAATTATGTTATGTTTGATTTGGAAGGTATTCCTCCCTATCTTGATGATTTAGAAAAGATATATTTATGGGGAATGCAGGTATTTGGAGAAAAAAAATCTTCTTATTTACCTGCCCTGGCTCCCCTAGAAGAAGAGGGAGATTATCTGGGTTGGAAAATATTTCTACAAAATAGTAAAAAGATTTTTCAAAAATATGGAGATATTCCTTTTATTCACTGGGCGCCCTATGAACGAACTAAAATAAAACTTTATCTGGATAGATATGGCGATAAAGAAGGGATTGCTAATAGAGTAATAAGCAATCTAGTGGATTTATGTGCCCTAGCTAAAGATACGATAATTTTAGCCGAACCCAGTTACAGTTTGAAAGTAGTAGAACAGGTAGCTGGATTTAAAAGGACCCAGGAAGAATATGGCGGAAATTGGGCGATTGCAAAATATATAGAAGCAGTAGAGACTGAGGAGAAGGGAATTAGAAAATCGATTATTGAAAAAATCTTGAAATATAATCAAGAAGATTTAGAAGCTACCTGGAAAGTCTTCCAGTGGTTAAAGAAACAAAACGATACATTATTATTCTAGATAAAGTAATTTTGAAAGGAGTAAGGAGGTAAGTATAATGTCAAAAAGCTCAGAGAAAGTTGCATGGGTAGCTATAGATACTTTAGAAAGATTTATGGTAGATGTTTTTAAAGGGGCAGGGGTGCCTGAAGAAGAGGCCAGAATATGTGCAGATGTTTTAATCACTGCAGATAAAAGAGGAATTGATTCCCACGGAATTTCACGTTTAAAACCGATATATTATGATCGTATTAAAGCAGGGATTCAATCTCCTATAACTAAAGTTGAAATCATAAAGGAAGGGCCTACCAGTGCAGTAATTGATGGCCATAATGGCATGGGACAGGTAATCGCTAAAAGATCTATGGCTTTAGCTATAGAAAAGGCGAAAAAAATGGGGATGGGAATGGTAGTAGTCCGGAATTCTACTCATTATGGGATAGCTGGATATTATCTTTTAATGGCAGTAGAAGCGGGAATGATTGGAATTACCGGTACTAATGCGCGTCCTTCAATTGCTCCTACCTTTGGGATAGAAAATATGCTGGGTACTAATCCCCTTACTTTTGGTTTTCCTACTGATGAAGAATTTCCTTTTATTCTGGATTGCGCTACTTCTATTACTCAGCGAGGTAAAATAGAAGTATATGATCGGGAAGGGAAAGATATCCCTTCGGGATGGGTAATTGGAGAAGATGGTAAGGCGAGGACTGATACTCATCAGATTTTGTATGATTTAAAGATTGGAAAGGCAGCTCTAGCTCCTCTGGGTGGTATAGGTGAAGAAACTGCTGGCTACAAAGGTTATGGTTATGCTACTGTGGTAGAAATACTTTCTGCTGCTTTGCAGAATGGAAAATATTTAAAGATGTTATCCGACATTCAGGATGGGGGAAAAGTTCCTATTAATCTGGGTCATTTTTTTATTGCCATTAATATTCCTTCTTTTATAGAGTTAGATATATTTAAAAAGATAACTGGAGATATTCTTCGTGCTTTGCGTTCTTCTAAAAAAGCTCCTGGAGCAGAAAGAATCTATACTGCGGGAGAGAAAGAATATTTAGCCTGGTTAGAGAGAAAAGAGAAAGGTATTCCCATTAACGAAAACCTTCAGCAAGAAATTCTTGGTTTGAAAGAAGAACTTGCTTTGCACCAATACAGATTTCCTTTTGAAAAGTAAAGATATTGAGTAAAATTGTTATGTTTTTTGATTAAAAGGTGGTTAAGCAGAGAAAAAAGGAGAAGAATATGAAGAATAAAAATAAGATGTTTTTATTATTCTGCTTATTGATAGTGATATATAGCTTGAGTACTTTGACTATTTTTTCCTGGAACAGTCATTATTTCCTTACCGAGTTAGCGGTAATGAATAACCAGTGGATCGAAGAATTTACAGAGATTGAAGTTACCCCCTATCGTTATGCACAGATAGACCCAAGTGAATATAATCCAGATTTTGTAATCAAATATATTCGAGGAGAGATAGGGGAAAAAACTACCGCTAAAGATATTCTGATAAATTATTCTGATGAGCCTGATTGGGATTTAGATACTAATTTGAATTTAGATAAATTACAAAAGTTGACTGGAGGTAGCCAGGGGTATAGACATATGTATTTTTCCTTAGGAGGAGGAATATTTAAAGCAGGTAAGGCTCCTGAGAGGGCAGAACATTTTTGGGAGATGGCTAAGATTGCTTTTGATCGAGAAGATTACTACTGGGGTTTTCGTTTTACTGCTAGAGCTTTTCACTATTTACAGGATTTATCACAACCCTATCATACTTATCCTGCTCCTATAGAGGTGCTGGTTAAAAAATTATTTAATATAAAAAAACTTACCATTCTGGTAACTAATGCACATTATGGTTATGAAGACTTTAATGGTTATCTTTTTCAAGATAAAAAAGAAGAGTTTGTCAATCTACTCCCTCAAGTCAGAACGGTAAAGATTGATAGTGTCGAAAAGGCTGCCATAGAGGTAAGTGAACAAGCCAGAAAAGATTTTGATTCTTCTTTTCGGGAGACGCTAAAAATATTTCCCCGTTTAAACAATGATGAGCAGTTAATTACTCTTAGCCAGAATGAAATAGCAAAGATGGCTAAGGCAGAAGAAAGTAAGAAATTACTTGAATTAATGAAAAAGGATATTTTATTAAATTTAAATTATATGAATGGCTTTTTAAATCTGTTAAGAGAATTCTTAATGAAGAAATAGATTACCTTTACTGACCTGGCTAAACTATCCAAACAAAACCAATATTTTGAGAAAAAATTAAACCTGATTAATTTAATTGGGAGAATTAGTGAAAAAAATAGATTAAATGTGTTATAATTTAATTACTATCGAGTTAGAAACTAGTTGGGTAAGCTTAAGGAGTTGAAATGATTTTTTTACTCTTCAATTTCTTTTTCATAGCGATCCTTTTCTTTTTAATCATTACTCTTATTTTTATACCTTATGGATTTACAGTATATTCTTTTCTTACCATATTTACTGTTCCTCAACAGATACTTCGTATTGCACAAAATAAATCTATTCGACAGAATCATGCTCTGGAGCATGCCACCATTAATATTTTAGAAAGATATGCAGGTAGGACTTTGCCTTTATCTGGTTTAGCCGAAAAAAAAGGTTTTATCATTTCTGGTATTTATGATGCGGATTTAATCTTGGAAGCTGCCCGAGAAGGTCTATTTCGATTAAAAAAAGGTGAATGTGATTTAGTAATTCATAAAAAGTGTGGGACTAGTATTGCTATTGCAAATTTTATAGCAGCTTTGTTATTTTTAATCTTAATTATCAGCACAGGTATTTTCAGTATTTTTACGGTGATAATTGCTATATTAGTTGCTAATTTGCTAGGTCCTTATCTGGGAGAATTAGTGCAGAAATATTTTACCACCTCTTGTGCAGTAGAAGATTTAGAAATAGTAGGAATAAAACCAGAATATAGTAATGAGTTTACTAATCAGATTTTATTTAATTATATGCCTCGGGGGTATTTTATTCAGACTGAAAATTACAGATTGTTAAAATATTAGAGAGGAAAAAATATTTTAAAGGATGTGATGATATTGGAGGATAAAGAAAGAGTAATCATTTCTTATAGTAACCAGATAGGTATTATTAATGTACGTAGCTTGCAGGAATATATTCAAAAAAATAATATTTCTCACTGCTATATCCTGACTAACCATATGCCTCATCAAAATGTTGTAGATTTTGTAAAAAAGATTGATATAATAGAAATGATTATTTCTTCAGATCTTAATCAAAAGATTAAGGAGATTCAGGAAAAACACCAAAAGGATCAGGTGAAAGTAATAAATTTAGATGATTTTGGAGAAAAAAATTTAATGCGGGATGCTGCTTAAGCTTTCTTGACGATGAGAAGTAATAGAGGAATAAATTCAAAAAAATAGAGGGAGGGAAGTTCTAAAATTGAAGCAAATAGGAGAATTAGAAATTACTGATAATAAAAAGATAGTTTTATCCGTCGGTGAATTTCGAGGAGCTGAAAGAGTCGATTTGAGACAATATGTAAAAGTAAAAGAAGGTAACGAATATATTCCTACACCCAAAGGGATTAATTTTAGTGCAGAATGGATTGAGGATTTTTTAAAGATGGTTGAAAAATTAAAAGAAATTTAAAAATGATACACTTTTAGGAGAAAAGTTTAGATGAAAGTAATTGAACGTTTCGATTTTCTAGAACAGACCATAGAAAGAATAAAATCAAAAGGTGCCTTTCTGGTGGTACAATCAGAAGATAATACAAAAACTAATGTTATGACTATTGGTTGGGCTGCCTTAGGATATATTTGGGGAAAACCTTTAATGATAATTATGGTTAGAAAGAGTCGTTATACTTTCCAAATTATTGAAGAAGCTTTTAGCTTTACAGTTAATATTCCTCTAAAAAATAATGAATTAGACCAAGCTTTAACTTTTTGTGGGACTGCATCAGGTAGAAATACAGATAAATTTAAAGATGCTAAATTGATTACCACTCCTGCTCAAAAAATAAATACCCCTATAATCAAACATACTCATATGTCGTATTTTGAATGTAAAATTGTATATAAAAGTGCAATTGATCCTGAATCTTTATGCCCTGCATATCTAGAAAATATTTATCCAGAGAAAGATTTTCATACTATGTATTTTGGAGAGATATTAAACTATTATCAAGCATAATTAGTCGAATTAATAATGAATGAAATAAATAGTAACAATTTATTTTTTTCTGAATCTTTTATCAATTCAAAAGACATATCATTTTTTGGTAGAGATATATGGCAGATAAAAAAGGATTAAGGAGGTGATACCAAGAGTAATACTCTTTGTTAATGAGAAATATATACTTACTTAAAAAATAAAAAAGGAGGGTAAATTTTAATATGGGTAGATTTAAGTTAAATAAGGTTTTATTGGTAACATTGTTAACTTTCTTTTTGCTTTTTACTTTTACCTCTTCGTTTTTTGCAGCGGAAAAACAGATTGTAGTCTTATCTATTAATGACTTTCATGGTTCTCTAGCCCCTAGCGGAAAGAATGTGGGAGCTGCAAAATTAGCCGATGCTTTAAAAACAGAAAAATCTAAAGATCCGGAAGGGACTATCCTGTTATCAGCTGGTGATAATTATCAGGGTAGTGCTATGTCTAATCTTTTATATGGAGAACCAGTTTCTGCCGTATTCAAAGAGATTGGTATTGAATTTTCCGCAGTAGGAAATCACGAATTTGATTGGGGAATTGATAGGATAAACAAATGGGAAGAAGATGGAAATATAAGATTCCTTTGTGCCAATATTTACGACAAGCGTACTGGTCAGCCTGTTGATTGGGCAGATCCTTTTGTGGTCCTGGATAGAAAAGGAGTAAAAATAGGGATTATTGGTTTGGCTACTCCTGAAACCGAATATAAAACCTTAAAGGCCAATGTAGAAAATTATGAATTCCGTGATCCGGTAGCTACCCTGGAAGAATGGGTACCTCAGGTAAAAAATGCTGGTGCAGATATAGTAATTGCCTTGACTCACTTAGGGTCTTTTCAGGATAAAGATGGAAATGTTTCTGGTGAAGCAGTCGATTTATGCCAGGTGGAAGGGGTAGATGGAGTAATTAGTGCTCATACTCATCAGAGGGTTAGTGGTTTTGCAAATGGCAAGCCTATAGTTCAAGCCTATTACAATGGAAGAACTATTGCCAAGATCACCTTCACCCTTAACGAAAACAATCAATTAATCAGTGCAGAACCATCTTTAGATAATCTTTATGAGAGACCAGATACCCTGAAGGATGATGCTAATACACTCGCCATTTATCAGAAATATGAAGAAGAGTTAAAACCTATTTTAGGGAAAGTACTGGGTAAAACTACAGTAGAATTAGACCATGATAGATATGCTGGTCCTTCTTTATTGGGTGAATGGGTTTGCCAGGTTATGAAGGATAGGGTTGGAGTTCAAGTTGCTCTCACTAACGGTGGCGGACTTAGAACCAATATTCCTGCTGGAGAAATTACTGCTGGTAAATTATATGAGGTTATGCCTTTTGATAATACTCTGTATACTATGAAATTATCTGGGGCAGATTTAAAAGCCAATATTGAGCATGGAATTATGAATGAGGATATAGGATGGGTACAGATTGCTGGAGTAAAGGTAACTTATAATCCGGAAGCAGAGGCAGGTAACCGGATCGTGAGTATGGTCCTGGAAGATGGGACTCCAGTAGAAATGGATAAATACTATTCGGTGGTTACCAATGATTTTATGGCTACCGGAGGAGATAACTACAATTTTGAAAATGCCATAGATGAGTTAGATACCTTTATACCCATAAGAGATGCCTTAATGGAAGCAGTAGAAAAAGCGGGAACCCTTTCTCCTAAACGACAGAACTGGTTAGCTGAAGTTTCCCAGATGAAGACTTATGTAGTAGTTGCGGGAGATAATCTCTGGGATATTGCAATGAAATTTGGTTCTACCGTGCAGAAAATAGCTGAATTGAATAATTTGTCTAATCCTAGACTTATTTTCCCTGGCCAGGAACTGCTTATCCCTGCTGAATAGTTAAATTAGAAATGGATATGAAAACAGAAATAAGATAAATAAGATAGAATAAAAAATATTAGTCGAAAAGGTTCTATAATCTCAAAAGTTTTTATTATTCCTATAAAGAAAGGAAGGAAAAAATGAAAAGAAATTTATTTCTTTTAACTTTAATGGCTTTTATGATAATCTTTGGTCTTACCACTTTAGCTCAGGATGTAGTTAAACTTGGAATTGCCGAACCAATGACTGGAGCAATGGCGGTAGGAGGAGAACTCTGTATGAAGGGATATCAACTTGCTTATGAGCAGAATCCTACTGTTTTAGGTAAGAAAGTTGAATTAGTATTGGTAGACAATAAGAGTGACAAAGTAGAAGCAGCTAATGCAGTATCAAGATTAATTGAAAAAGAAAGAGTAATTGGGGTTTTTGTTAGCTATGGCAGCAGTATGGCTATCCCTGGCGGTGAAGTAGCTAATAAAGCAGGTATTCCCTTAATTTCAGGTACTGCTACCAATCCTCTAGTAACCCAGGGAAAAGAATATGTTTTCCGGGCTTGTTTTATTGATCCTTTCCAAGGAGAGGTAATGGCCCGTTATACCTATGATAATTTAGGGATTAAAAAAGCTGCTCTTCTGGTAGATATTGCTCAGGATTACTCTGTAGGTTTGGCTAATTTTTACAAAAAGACTTTCGAGGAATTAGGGGGAGAGATTGTTTGTGATGTGAAGTATAATACTGGAGACCAGGATTTCAGCGCCCAATTAAGCCAGATTATCAATTCTGACGCAGAAGCACTTTTCTTCCCGGGTTATTTTGGAGATGTTGCTTTGATTGCTATTCAAGGTAGAGAGTTAGGATTTACAGGTAAATATTTAGGAGGAGATACTTTACATAATCCTACTTTAATAGAACTGGCTAAAGAGGCAGCAGAAGGTTTAATTTGCAGTACTTTCTTTGTAGATGATGAAGCACTACTTAAAACCAATCCTGAAGCAGAGAAATTTGTAAGACTTTACCGAGAGAAATATAATGAATCACCAAATGCCGTTTCTATTCTTACCTATGATTCCTATAACTTAATGTTAGATGCCATTACTAGAGCTGGCTCCTTTAACCCCGCTGCTATTCGCGATGCTCTTGCAGCTACCAAAGATTTCCCCGCTGCTGGTGGTGCAATTACCATTAATGAGATTGGAGATTCAGTAAAACCTGCAGTTTTAGTAAAAATAGTAAATGGTGACTTTAAATACGAGGCTACAGTTAATCCATAAGATGATTATTTTTTAATTTAAGAAAATAGGGGGATAAAATAATTTTTTATCTCCCTATTAAAAATTATAAAAAGAACCTTTTCGGCTAATTTTTTATTTTTATATAAAGGGATTATTTTTTAGAAAAATTACCAAAAATATATTCAGATGAAAGGTATAGAATATAATACTAAAAACTAAAAAGGAGAGCTAAATGTCATTAAATTTAATCTTGCAGAATCTAGCTAATGGTTTATCTCTGGGTAGCTTATATGCCTTAATTTCCATAGGTTATACTATGGTTTATGGTATTCTAAGATTGATTAATTTTGCTCATGGGGAAATCTTTATGCTAGCCCCTTACTTTCTTTATTACGGGGTATTAATTTTTCATTTACCCTGGTGGGCTTCATTCCTAGTAGCTATTCTCTTAACTGCAGTAACTGGCATTGTTTCAGAGAGAGTGGCTTATCGCCCTCTCAGAGAAGCTCCTCGAATTTCTGTATTAATTTCAGCTATTGGAGTTTCTTATTTTTTACAAAATTTAGCTATTGTAGTTTTTTCTGGGATTCCAAAATCATTTCATCGTCCGAATTTTTTTAAAACAATTTTTCAATTTGGAGAAATTCGTATTCAATCCACCCTTATTGCTTCTGTAATAGTGTCTACCATATTTTTAATTATACTTATTTATATAATCTACAAGACTAAAACTGGTTTGGCAATGAGATCAATCTCGGTAGATATCGAAACTTCCCGATTAATGGGGGTTAATGTAAATAGAACTATATCCTTTACTTTTGCCATTGGCTCAGCCCTGGCAGCAGTAGGAGGTATCTTATGGGGGTTAAGATTCCCTCAAATTTATCCCTTAATGGGAATGATGCCTGGATTAAAGGCTTTTATTGCTGCAGTAGTGGGGGGTATTGGTAATGTACCTGGTGCAATGCTGGGCGGTTTCCTTTTGGGAATGGTAGAAATATTGTATGTAGCCTTTTTACCAGCTTTATCTGGATATAGAGATGCCTTTGTCTTTTCTATTTTAATTTTAATCTTGTTATTTAGACCCGAAGGTATCCTGGGAAAAAAGGTACAGGAAAAGGTGTAGCAAAATGGGAAAAAAGAAAGAAGCCAGATATACTATATTAGCTTTAATAGCCTTAGCTATTTTAGTCTATTTTGCACAGAATAATTTAGATGATTATAAATTAAGAATCCTTAATATTAGCGCTATTTATGTTACTTTAGGGGTAAGTCTAAATTTAATTTTTGGATTTACCGGTCAATTTTCCCTGGGGCATGCCGGTTTTATGGCTATTGGTGCATATGTCACCACTTTATTGGTACTTCCTCCCTGGTATAAAGAAATGATTTTTATTATTAAACCTTTAATCTGGCCTTTTACCATTATCCAGGCACCATTTTTAATTGCCTTAATTATTAGTGGAATATTTGCAGCGGGAGCAGCTTTATTGATAGGCTTACCAGTGTTAAGATTAAAAGGAGATTACCTGGGGATAGCTACTCTGGGTTTTGCAGAGATTATTAGAATAATTGCGAATAATATTCCTCAGGTAACCAATGGAGCTTTGGGGATTAAAGGTATTCCGGAGTTTACTAACCTTTACTGGTCAGTGGGAGTGGCTATCTTTACTATTTATATTGTTAGAGGTTTAATAAGTAGTAGTTATGGACGAGCATTAATGGCTATTAGAGAGAATGAAATTGCTGCGGAAGCAATTGGAGTTAATTTAACTTATCATAAAGTTATGTCCTTTACTCTTAGTGCTTTTTTTGCGGGAGTAGCAGGAGGATTATTTGCCTGCTTGATTAGTACTATCGATCCTAAAGCCTTTATGTTTACAATGAGCTATAATATCTTGCTGGTAGTGGTATTAGGGGGGATGGGAAGTATTACTGGGACTGTGTTAGCAGCATTCTTTTATAATTTCTTTTTAGAATACTTAAGATCGGTAGAGGCAGGATTTAGTATTGGTCCCCTAACTATACCAGAAATTCCCGGACTTAGAATGGTCACTTTTTCCATACTCCTTCTGTTAGTTATCATATTTAGACAACAAGGATTGTTAGGTGGATGGGAATTCTCCTGGAGTAGGCTTATAAATATCATAAAAAAAATATTTTTTCATCAACGAGCGACCGAAGGAGGTAATGGATAGTGGAAGAAAAAAAAGAATTATTATTTCTTGATCATATAACCATGAAGTTTGGTGGGTTAGTAGCAGTAAATAATTTTTATCTTAAGTTACTACCGGGCGAACTGGTAGGGTTAATAGGCCCTAATGGAGCAGGAAAGACTACCGTCTTTAATATGATTACGGGAATTTATACTCCTACTTTGAATCGTATTTATTTTCAAGGAAAAGATATCACTGGATTAAGACCTGACCTCATTGCTAAGATTGGCATTGCTCGTACCTTTCAAAATATAAGATTGATGGTTAATCTTTCTGTTCTGGATAATGTAATGATTGGTTTTCACCTTCATCTTCAGTCGAATCTTACTTCAGCTATTTTTAAGCTACCTGGCTATATGCAAGAGGAAAAAAATATTTATCATAAATCTTTAGAATTGTTAAAGCAAGTAGAATTGGAAGAATTCAAAATGGAAAAAGCGGGTAGTTTACCTTATGGCCAGCAAAGAAAATTAGAAATAGTTCGAGCATTGGCTACTCAACCCAAACTTCTACTTCTGGATGAACCAGCAGCTGGGATGAATCCACAGGAGACCAAGGAGTTAATGGACTTTATTCTAAAGATACAAAAAGATTTTGATTTGACTATTTTACTGATAGAACATGATATGAAAGTAGTTATGGGCATATGTAGAAGGATTATTGTTATGGATTATGGAATAACTATTGCCGAAGGTAATCCGGCGGAAATCCAAAGAAATCCAGAAGTAATTAAAGCATATTTAGGAGTGGAGGCAAACTATGCTTAAGATTGAAAATTTACATGTATATTTTGGAGGTATCCACGCCTTAAAAGGAATCAACTTTGATGTGCCTGAAGGAAAGATAATTACTTTAATTGGTGCTAATGGTGCTGGTAAGAGTACTACTTTAAGGACCATATGTTCTTTAGTAAAAGCTCGAAATGGAAAAATAAAATTAAAAGATGAGGAAATAACTAATATTGCACCTGAGCTAATTGTAAAAAGGGGAGTAGCTTTGATTCCGGAAGGACGTAAAATATTCCCTAATTTAACAGTACGTGAAAATTTAGAAATAGGTGCATTTATTCGGAGTGATAGGGAAGGAATTACCAAAGATCGAGAGTGGGTTTGCGAATTATTTCCTCGCCTTAAAGAGAGGCTCTGGCAAAAGGGAGGAACTTTATCTGGAGGAGAGCAACAGATGCTTGCGGTAGCGCGAGGGTTGATGTCTCGACCAAAACTATTGATGTTGGATGAACCCTCCTTAGGATTAGCTCCTTTATTAGTAAAAGAGATTTTTGAAATTATTCAACGAATACATGAAGAGGGAATAACTGTGCTATTAGTAGAGCAGAATGCTTTTGCTGCTCTAAAAATTGCTGATTATGCTTATGTCCTGGAAACAGGAAGAGTGGTTCTACAAGGTACCGGTCAGGAACTTCTGGGGAATGACCAGGTAAAGAAAGCATATCTAGGCGAGTAAGTAAGTAACAAATCTTTTGTACAGACCATTGAAATTCAAAAAAGATATTTTTAAATATCTTGATTAATTTATCGTAATTAACCAGGATATTTTTTTGTTAGATTGATCTTCTTTATCCTTCGCGGTAATATTCACAATATAAGATTTTTTGATTAAGGGGCTAGAAGGGGTAAAGATTATTTCTCCAGTTTGGGGAAAAAAGTCAAATTTTACCTTCGCGCCTCCCAGTTTCATGGTTAAACTTGACATATCTAAATGGTTATCTTTTAGTTTAGCTCCAATCTTTGTAAATTGATTATTAAGGATTTCCCCGTCGGGTGGAAAGAGTATAGAAGTAGGGATAATTTGCTGATTTAAGATTTTTATAAAAGAGTCAAAATGATTATTACCATAAATTATCTGCCGGTTGAGGGAAGCAGGGTTAATGGGGAATGGATTATTCATATTATTGGCATTTAAAATTCCTTCATAACCGGCCACAAGAACTAATTCTTTAACTAATGAGCTATAAGCTCCATACGGATAAGCAAAATATTTTACTCTTTTACCTAGCCTGTTTTCTAAGATTTCTTTGGATAGAAAGATTTCTTTCTTAATACGAGCAATATAATCTTCTTCTCTTTCCCCTTCTTTATATTTAAGCAGGTTAGGATGACTTAAACTGTGAGAGCCAATTTCAAAATTGTGATTAGACATTTCTTTGATTTCTTCCCAGGTTAAGCTATACTGATTTTTTTCTATAAAATCAGTATAAAGGAAAAGGGTAGCAGGGAAATTATATTTTTTTAGTACGGGATAAGCTAAGTTATAAGTAGATTTATATCCATCATCTATAGTAATTACTACTGGTTTAGGGGGAAGTTCATTTTTTTCTTTGATAGCCAGCAAACGGGAGAGCGAGATTACAGAATAATTATGAGTAGCTAGGTAGTGCATCTGCTCGTCAAATTTTTCTAGGTTTATCTTATAGCTTTCTTCAGTTGCTGAAGAGAAATTATGGTAAGTTAAAATGGGAATAACTATCTCTCTAGCCTTAATTTGAATAGACCAGATTAAAGTAAAAAAACTAAAAAAGATTATTAATACAAAACATTTTAAGCTGAGAACAAAAAAGATTTGTCTCAGGAATTCAATTGAAAATTTAGTATTACCTTTAGTTAAGGGCAAATTTTCTCTCCTTACTATTTTTAGGATAGTATTTTTAAGCTTAGATTTTAAATTAGGAATAAAAATTTAAGAAAAAATCATATTTTAACTTTAATAAAAAATAAATTAGAAGTTCTGCTTTAATATTACCACATCTAACCTATGGATAACTTATTTTAGTAATTGTTGTAGAATGGGTAATACTTCTTTTAAATGATGCACAGTATAATCTGCCTCATCTTTACTTTCCAAGTTATTTTTTGCTTGAAATTTATTTATCCAGATCGTAGTCATTAACATTTTTTTTCCACCCTGGATATCTTTAGTATATGAATCGCCTATTATTATTGCTTCTTTTCCCTTACACCCCGCTTTATATAAAGCGGTTTGAAAAATTTGTTTCTTTGGCTTATAGGCTTTTACTTCTTCAGAAGTAGTAATAGAATCAAACAGATCTCTAATTCCCAACGCCTTAAATTGAAAATCCATATAGTCATGATCAATATCACTGATAATCCCTAAATGTAAAGAAGGATTCTTACGAATCCAATTAATAAGGGTAAAGGTTTCGGGAAATAATTTTATAAATTCTAAATGTCGTTTCAAGTATATTTTTTCAAACCAGGAAAAATCTTCAGAAGAAGGAGTGATTCTAAATTCAGATAGTAAACGGATAAAGGCTTTTTTAGTAGATTCACGTAGAGGGTTAAAACATTGAACCAGAGGATCAGGATCCAATAAAGTCATTTCTTTAGTGAAGATAAGAGAATTATATTTGGCTACTAAATCTTCTACTGGTATGGTAAGTTTAAATTTGTGGATTATATCTTTCATCATAGCCAGGTGAGCGAAGTTATCGCTTTCAGTATCCATTAAAGTGCCACCAAAATCAAAAAAAATGGCTTTAAATTTTGTTTTTTCTTCAGAGTAGTTTATTTTTTCCATTTTCTCTCCTCTCTTTAAATGATTATTTAGATTATTAATTGTATAATAGTTTTAGATTTAAATATTTAATGAATTTGGATCAATTACTTTACATAAAAATACTAAATATTAAAATTTAATCTTTATAGAAAAAGAATAATCTTTGCAGAGCTTTAGCTTTTTCACTTCTTTCAATTTTAGAATGGTTAATTGCATTTCTTAAAATCTGGATAGATAAATCATAATTTTTACGATCTACTGGATAGGGATATCCATCTTTACCCCCGTGAGCAAAGCTATATCTTGCTGGATCCTGGAAGCTGGGAGGGGTATCATAGATGATTTCCGAAATAAGTGTAAGGGCACGGATAGTTTTAGGCCCCACCCCTTTTATCCCTAATAATCTCTCAAAATTTTGTGGTTGCTTTTCGTAAGTATTTAAAAATATTTTATTTAACCTTTCGGGGTTTATCTCATTTAGTAAGACCTGATGTTGGGCAGGTAAATTTAAACTTTGTAATTTTTTTATATCTTTTATCAGTCTTTCTGGTTTTTCTCGGGATAACTCAGTAGTTAACTTTCTAGCTTTCTGGCTTTCCTGGGCAACCATATTTAAAGGATTAACCCGAATATCACAACATATCCCGGAATGAGGTTCACAAACAAAATCTTTTGATCCTATTCCTAACCAGTGATATCGACGGGCATAATGGGTAAGGGTATTCATCCCTTGCTGTATTACCGTCCAAATACCTTTTGAGGAAAAGATAAAACAATGATGATACAATTGAAATCCATCTTGAAGGGCAGAACTATCTACTTTTGCCGACATTTTACTGGCATAAATCAGCTCGGAAGGGTCTTTTTCCAGAAAAGTAGCTGCTTTTTCTATCTCCTGAGGAGTCTTACGAGAGGTTCCTCCTTTACCTCCTGCTATAAACAATCCTATTTCTTTTTCTATTCCCTTAATTCCTTCTTTTAAAGCGCCACAAACGGTAGTGGTTAATCCACTGGAATGCCAGTCAAACCCCAATACACAACCGAAGGCTTGGAACCAGAAGGGATCGGAAAGTTTTTTTAGCATCTCTTCTGGCCCCTGCTCATTGATAATAAATACAGTAATATAGCGAGCTAACTCTTTCATTCGCTGAAAGAGCCAGGCTGGGGCTTTTCCATAATGTAAAGGTAGGTCAGCAACTCCCGTTTTCATTGCTCTCCTCTAGGTTAACATATAATCATATCTTTAGAATATAAAATAATCGATTATAATGTATCTTATAAATAAAAGAGGGAAAAGTCAAATCAAGCAAATGAATCTAAGTTTAGTAATTTTTTAAAATAAAGGGCATTTTTTACTGCATATCCTCGGGCATCATTGTTAAAATAAATATATATTTTTTTTACTCTTTTTTTCCAGAGCTTACACTTATCTACCCAATATTTAAGTTCTTCTTTTGAATAATTGGTACTATAAAGTACTTCTCCGCCATGTAACCTGAGATAGATAAAATTAGCAGTAATGATTTCCTGATAAGGCCAGTACTTAGAATGGGCTAAGCAGATGGAGTAATTATATTCTCCCAGGATTTTATAAACTTCTTGACAGAACCAGCTGGAGTGTCGAAATTCAAAAACCTGGTTAATATGTTGGGAAAGAGGAATATTATTTAAAGAATAACAAAAAGAGGTTAATCTCTCAGGAGTAAATTTAAGATAAGGAGGAAGTTGCCATAAAATTACTTTAAGTTTTTCTTTCAAGTTTTGAAGATGAGAAAAAAAGAGTTCCAGTGACTCCTGAATATCTTTTAATTTTTTAATATGGGTAATAAAACGACTTCCCTTGACCGCAAAAACAAAATTTTGGGGAGTCTGTTCATACCATTTTAGAAAAGCCTCAATAGAGGGAAGACGATAAAATGTGATATTTAATTCAACTGTATTAAAAAATTGACTGTAATATTCCAGCCATTTTTGAGAAGAAATTTTAGTTGGATAGAAAACGCCTTTAGCCCAATGCGAGTAACTATATCCACTGGTACCAATAAAAATAACGTTAGACACTGTTTTACCCTGATAATTTATTTCTAATCAATCATTCAGGATATATTTTTTTTATTTGATTGACAAATTATCATTATCGTTATTATTTTAGCATTAAAAGATGATGAAAAAAAGAGAGAAATCCTCAGTAAAGGAAAATAAAAATAAGAAATTATTTTTTACTCTTTAATCTTGACCAGTAAAACAGAGGTTAATATAGCAAAGAATACCCCAGCCCAGAAGGGAGAGGCAGGAACAAAGTGTACTTTTAAGTATCCTCCTAAAACAGACCCCAGAGAGCCAATTAAACCGGTAGTAGTTCCAATAAAACCGATGATTAATCCCCGGGAAGCCTGGTGGGTAATATCGGCCATCAGGGCACCATAGGCAATATAACAACTCTGAAAAAAGGTATAAAAAAGTACAAAACATAAGATATTCAGGTGTAAGGAAAAACTAAAACTCCATAAAATAATGAATAAACCCATCCCTAAAGCACTAATCGATAGAACCTTTTTACTGCCCCATTTATCGATAAATTTTCCTCCCCAAAGGCTAAAAATAACTGCTGCAAGTCCCCCAGAGGTAAAAAGTAGATTGATATAGGCTTTGTCCAAATTCATTACTTCTTTAACATATAAAGAAATAAAAGGACCATTGCCGGTTAGGTTGAATAAAAAAATAAGAGAGGAAAGGGCAATAATAATAATCATTATATGTTGGTTGAAAAGGGCCCTTTTCGATTCTTCTTTATTGATTTTTATGCGTTGATGATAAGTTTCTCTAAGCCATAAAACCCTCGCTAAAGCGCAGAGAAAAGTGACCAGAGAGGTAAGATAAAATAGATATTTAATAGATATTTTAGGTATTAATATCATTCCCAAAAGGGGACCCAGGGTTATTCCTAAAACCACAAATAATTCGAAAATACTGTATGCTGTTCCTCTTTTGTTTTTAGGAACCGACTCGGCAATGATAGAATAGAAAGAAGGTAACTGAAGAGCGCTGCAAACCTGAGAAAGAACTAAATAAAAAACTACCAATTTCCAATCCGATGAATTTCCTGCTAAAAAATAGAGCAAAGGCAAGAAAAAAGTAGGTAGGGTAATCAATAATTTACGTCCAAAATGGTCTGATAAGATCCCTCCCCAAAATTGCATTAGAGAATAAGAAAAGGCAAGTAAGGTATAAGCAAATCCTATTTGAAAATCACTTGCTCCTAATTCCTGGAGAAAAATAGGAAGAATGGGATACCAGCTAAAAAAAGCTATAATAATAAATAAAACGGTAAGTGAAAGTACCATTATATTACGTTCAAAAAATAAAGATTTACAAATTTTAAGCCAGAAATTCATTCTCTTTCCCTTTTATTTTTTTAAATAACTTTTCTCTTAAAATTATGATATGATAAAATATAAACAATTATAACATAAGAGATAAAGAGAAAGTATATTTTTTGGTTTAATATTGTTTGACAAAGGTTTTGATTTTATAATATAAAGTAGATAAAAATTTTTCAGGAGGGGGAAAATAAAGATGGAATTGAAAGTAGTCAAAATAGAATTTCCGGAAGAAACCAATATTATTATTGGTCAAACTCATTTTATTAAAACTGCAGAAGATCTTTATGAGATAATGAAAAATTCAGTTCCCGGGGTAAACTTTGGTTTAGCATTTAATGAAGCCTCTGGGCCGTGTCTGGTTCGGGCTGAGGGTAATGATCCAAACTTAAAGAGTCTAGCTATTAAAAATGTAAAAGAGATAGGTGCTGGACATACCTTTGTAATTCTGCTGCAGAATGCTTATCCTATTAATGTGCTTAATGCCATCAAAAATTGTCCGGAAGTCTGTTCAATATTCTGTGCTACTGCCAATCCAGTACAAGTAATTGTGGGACAAACAGATTTAGGCCGAGCTGTTCTGGGGGTAGTAGATGGTTTTACGCCTAAGGGGATAGAAACAGAAAAAGATGTTCAGGAAAGAAAAGACTTTTTAAGGATGATCGGATATAAAAAATAGGGGTTACTTTATTCAACTAAACAACTGATTAAGTAACGAGTAATTAGTAATAATTTTGATCAACTAATTAGTTTACAAGTTAAACAGGTAATTAATTAACCAGTTACCTAACCATTAAATCAAAAGGAGGTAATTTTAATTATGGAGAAAAAACTTTACCGCTCAAGAAAGGATTGTATGTTAGGAGGGGTTTGTGGAGGAATTGCTGAATATTTTAATATTGACTCCACCCTGGTAAGATTGGTTGCATTATTAATTGTGCTTATGGGAGGAGCTGGTATAATTGCTTATATTATAGCCTGGATAATAATTCCTAAGAATCCTGAACAAGAATCTAATCCTGATTTTGAAAAAAAAGAAGAGATAAAAGATAAGATTACACAAGGGGCTAAAGATATGGTAGAAGAGGTAAAGGAACGTTTCGAGAAAAAAGATGTTGAAACAAATTCAGAAAAAAACCGCAAGATATTAGGCGGAATAATTATAATAGCTCTAGGGTCACTTTTTTTAGCCAATAGTTTTTTCCCCTGGGTCCAATGGGGTAAGTTATGGCCAATTATTTTAATTGCTTTAGGAATTTCTATTATGATTCAAGCTTTTATAAAAAAATAAAAGAAGAAAATGGTGAAAAAGTGGTTTTTAAAAAATAACTGGTTAAATAAAAAAAACCAACTATCCAATAAAAGACCAATAATAGGTTGGATATGTACATATACACCTAAAGAAATTCTTCTGGCAGCAGATCTTTTACCTGTAAGAATTTTACCTCGCATTGACCCTTCTTTAGCTAATACTTATATGGATAGTAATTTTTGTCCTTTTGCACGTAGTTGTCTAGGGGAGTTAATGGAAGGAGATTATAAAGAATTAGAACACTTACTTTTAATAAATTCCTGTGATGCCATCCGTCGTTTCTATGATGCATGTAGATATTATCATCACCCAAAAAATTCTTTTATTTGTCTCTTAGATTTACCCAGAAAAGATTCGACTCAAGCGTTAATTTATTTTCAATCTAATTTAGAATTATTAGTAAAAAGAATAGAAGAATTTTTTCAGATCAAGATTTCAGAGAATTTACTTTTACAAGCTATTTCTAATAGTAATAAGGTTAGGAAATTATTAACTAAATTATATTATCTATATGTCAGCGATAAAATTGATCTATCAGGAGAAATTTTTCTACAAATTATTCAGCAAGGGATGATTTTACCAATAAAAGAATACCAAACTTTTTTAGAAAAAGAGCTAAAAGATTGTTCCCAGCCAGAAAAAGAATCCTTCAATAATAAAAAATCAAAAACTAAAAGAAATCCGAAACTCCTGATTAGCGGAACATGGATAGATGACTTAAGATTAATCAAGATAATTGAAGATTACGGAGGGAAAATAGTATTTTTTGATCTTTGTAATGGAAATAGATCTTTTCAAGGGCAAATTGAAATACCTGAAGGGAAAGTCAATAATAAAGAGTCTATTCTTAAAACACTAACTGAGTTTTATCTTCATAAATTACCCTGTCCGAGGATGGTGAATCTGGAGAAAAGATGGGAATATCTAAATCAACTTATTCAGGATTATCAGATTGAAGGAGTGGTCTTTTATAATTTGAAATTTTGTGATACTTCTATGTATGAATTACCCATTTTAAGGGAGAGATTAAAAAAGAAAAGCATCCCCAGTCTTTTCTTAGAAGGAGAATTTTCAGCACAAATCTCCGGTAGAAATAGAACCAGAATTCAAGCTTTTCTGGAGGTATTAGAATTTGGTAGACAAACTTAAGGATACTTTTATTACAAATTGGATACGCAAAATAACTAAAAATACCAAGACCTATAAATTGGGTAAGTTATTTAGCAGATTATATTTTAGAAAAAGTACAAAAAGTTTTAAAATCTGGTTAAATTTTCTCTTTCAACAACTAATAGAAGCTGCTCAAAAGAGGAGATTAGTAGTTTGGGCTAATATCTATACCCCCTCTGAATTTTTATATAGTTTAAACCTCATTCCTATTTATCCTGAGCTTATTTCCGGGGTAATAGCCTCCTTAGGGTGGGGAGATTATTTTATTGAGGAAGCAGAATCAAAATTATATTCCACTGACCTATGTTCTTTTTATCGGGTAGCAGCTGGATTAATCCTGAAGGATTGGTTTCCATCACCAGATTTGGTTATTTCCAGTTCCCAACTTTGTGATGGTTCCACTAAATTTTTTAATAATATAAGTAAATATTATAACTGTAAACATTATCTGATTGATGCTCCTTACTATAGTGATCAGAAAGCAGAAACTTATCTTGCTAGGCAAATAAAAGATATGAATAAACAAATCTATTTGGATAATGGTAAAGATCCAGACCAGAACAAAATTAAAGAGACTTTTCACTACTCTAACCTCACCAGAGATTATATAATTAAAATTAACCAATTAAGAGAAAGAGTCCCTTCTCCTCTATCGGGTTGGGAAGCTATGGCTTATATTTTATATATGTTTTTCTCTTCTTTGGGAAGCAAAAAGGGGCTAGAGTTTTATCGTACTTTATATCAGGAGGTTGAAGAAAAAAGCAGGAAGGTAGAAAAAAACCGAAATAATGAAGAAAAGAGGCTTCTCTGGCTTCATCAAATTAGACCTTATTATCCTAATGAAATACTGAAAAATATTCAAGATCATAAAGGAGTAATTTCCTTTGAAGAAGTAAGTTATCTCTATTGGTCTCCTCTGGATGACCGGGCACCCTGGAAGAGTCTGAGTAGAAAAATAATTTCTAATTTTGGGGCAGGTCCCATAGAAAGAAGGATTAATCAGATAGATGATTTAATCAATAAATATAAAATAGATGGAGTGATTCATTTTTCACAGAGAGGCTGTCGACAGAGTTGCGGGGGAGCATTTATAATCAAAGATTATTTAAAAAAAAGAAAAATTCCTATGTTGATCTTGGATGGAGATGGGGCAGATTCCCGCAATTATTCTAAAGGTCAGACCAGGACTAGAGTGGAAGCCTTTTTGGAGATGTTATCCTGAAGGTGATACCATTTAGATAGGAAGAAATAAGATGATAGTAGCAGGTTTAGATATTGGTTCTTTAGCGATTAAGGCGCTTATATGGGAAGATAATAAAATAAAGGGTTTTAGTATTATCCCTAATGGTCATAATGTGAATAAATTAGCTCGTGATTGTCTGGAGCTAACCCTTCAGAAAACCCAAACTAATTTTAAAGATTTAAAGGTTATTTTTGCAACTGGTTACGGGAGAGTAAATATACCCTTTGCTCATCAATCTATTACCGAAATTACCTGTCATGCCTTAGGTGCCCATTGGTTAAATCATAAAACCAGGACAGTTATTGATATTGGTGGTCAGGATAGTAAAGTAATTAGTCTTGATGATGAAGGAAGAGTAATTGATTTTGTGATGAACGATAAATGTGCTGCCGGTACCGGGCGGTTTTTAGAAGTAATGGCTTATGCTTTGGGATTGAAGTTAGAGGAATTAGGAAGAGAATCATTAAAAGCAAAAAAGAGAATAAGAATAAGTAGTATGTGTACCGTTTTCGCCGAATCAGAAGTAATTTCTCTTCTAGCAGAAGGTTGTCTTCGGGAAGATATTATTCAGGGTTTACATGAAGCCATTGCTAATCGGATTTCCATTATGGCTAATCGGTTGAGGATAGAAGGAGTAATTACCTTAAGTGGAGGGGTAGCTAAAAATGAGGGAATGGTTCAGGCTTTGAAAAGAAGGCTAAAGAAAAAAATTTATATTCCTGAAGAACCACAAATTGTGGGAGCTTTAGGAGCTGCCCTTGCTGCTAGTAGAAGGGAGTTTCTATGACCTTAACTTCTAAAATAAAAACTCTGGGAGAAGAACTAGGTTTAGATATAATCAGGATAACCCATACCCAAAGTTTTCCAGAAGTAGAAAAAAGAATTATGGAGAGTATTTACAAAGGTTATATCCCTCTACCTACTCTTGAGCATCAAAAAAAGGATCTCCTGAGTCCAGTTTTAAAAAGTTTTTCTAAGGTAAAAAAGAGATGTGATCCCCTTAGCATCTTAAAAAAAGGAAAGTCAGTTATCAGTGTAGCCTTAGGGTATCTAATAGAAGAGGAAGAAGGTAAATGGATCAAGGATGAACCAGTAGGTAGAATAGCTAAATATAATGCAGCTAACTTTTATTATGAAATAGTTTTAAGGTTAAATAAGATAATTAATTTGATCAATCAGGAGACTGCTTTTCAATATAAATCCAAAAGTAAATCTTGTTATGTCCCTTTAGTAGAAAAACCTTTAGCTCAAAGAGCGGGAGTAGGATGGTATGGTAAGAATGGAATTATATTAACCGAAAGATATGGTTCCTGGGTAGTTTTAGGAGAAATTATTACTGAAGTAGAGTTAGAGATAGATTCACCTTTAAATAAAGATTGCGGTGATTGTAGAGTTTGTATCGATTCCTGTCCAACTCAGGCTATAGTTGCTCCTTATCTTATTGATCGAAACAGGTGTTTACAATACATTTCAGAAAGACTAATGAAAGTACCGTTAGAATTTCGAGATAAATGGGGAGATATTTTATACGGTTGTACTATTTGTCAAGAAGTTTGTCCTAGAAATAAGGGGATAATTCCTAAAAAATTTAAACCAACTTATGGTTATATAGGTTTAAAGATACCTCTTTTACCTCTTTTGAATTTTTCAGAAGAACAATTTCGAAAATATTTTGCCCACAATCAGATTGCAATGAGATCAAGAGAGGTGATCAAGAGAAATGCAGTTATTGCTCTAGGTAATCTGGGAAATCCCTCTTCTATCATTCCTCTAATTAAGGTTTTAGAGGAAGAAGAGAATCCTTTAGTCCGTAGTCATGCTGCCTGGGCATTGGGGAAGATAGGGGGGAAGAAATCCAGAACAGCTCTGGAAAAGGCTTTAAAAAATGAATTCAACCAAGAAGTAAAAGTAGAAATTATTAATGCCTTAAAAATGTTTTGACTTTTAAGGGATGATTCTTTTAAAAATGATTAGCTAATTATTTAGTTAGTTATCTAATAAATTAGTTCTGGTGATTAAACCAAATAAGTAGTTAACCAGCTAACTTGCTAATGTTTTTAACACCAGCTTATTCGGATTACGAAAGTTAGATAAAAAATAAAGGAAAGGTTTACTTTGAAAAAATGATACAGGTAGAAGGATTAACCAAGATATTTCAGGATAAAAAAAGAGGACAGGTCATAGCAGTAAATAATATAGATTTCCGTTGTCAAGGGGGAGAGATTTTTGGTTTATTAGGTCCCAATGGAGCTGGGAAGACCACCACTTTGAGGATTCTGGCTACTATGATGGTTCCTACCAAAGGTAGAGCAAGAGTAAATGGTTATGACGTGGTTAAAGAAGCTAATCGAGTGAGAAAAGAGATCGGTTTTTTATCGGGTGAAACAGGTTTATATGATCGATTTACTCCTCGAGAAACGGTAAAATTTTTCGGTAAAATTAATGGTTTAAAAGAAGAAATTATTGAAAAAAGAAGGAAAGAAATTTTTCATAATCTGGACATGGAAGATTTTCAAGATATCAGGGTAGAAAAGCTCTCCACCGGAATGAAACAAAAATTATCTATTGCGCGAAGTATTATCCACGATCCCCCAGTATTGATTTTAGATGAGCCTACTGTTGGTCTGGATTTGATTACCGCTAGGACGGTAATGGAATATGTAAAAAGATTTAAAGAAGAGGGGAAATGTGTCATTTTTTCCACCCATATTATGCGAGAAGCTGAGAAATTATGTGATGTAATTGCCATTATTCACCAGGGAAAGATAATAGTGCAAGGAACTTTAGAAGAAATTAAGAAAAAATTTGTTTCGGAAGACTTAGAGGAGATATTTTTTAATCTGATCAGAAGGGAGAAGGCAATTGATGAGCTGGAAAAATATTAAACTTATTCTAATGAAAGAGTTAATAGGAACCATTCGAGATAGAAGAACTATCCGGGTAATGATTATAGTCCCTTTAATTTTTTATCCCCTCTTATTTGCGGGTATAGGCTATTTAAATAAAATAGGTAATCTGAAATCAGAAGAAGCAGTTTCTAAAATTATGGTGACTGGTGCAGAATTTGCTCCCCAGCTGATTCAATATTTAAAAGAAGATGAAAAAGTGGAAATTCTTTCCTCATCACCGGATGCCTATTCTCAATTAGAAGATTCTGACATTCAATTGATTTTAGAGATTCCTGAAGATTTTAAAGTTAAAGTAGAACAAGGAGAGGTAGGCAACCTGAGGTTAAAATATGATGCTACTGAATTAAAATCAAGAATTGCCCAGCAAAGAATTACTGAATTAATTGAAAACTATTCCAGAGAAATAATTAGACAGAGACTTTCTCTACTAAGCTTACCAGAAGATTTTCTTAAACCTATTATTCTTCAAGAAGAAAATATCGCCTCAGCGGAAAAGGTAACTGGTTCACTTTTAGCTTTTTTACTTCCCTATTTAGTAATTATTCTGATTTTTGTGGGAGCGATGCATACTGCTATTGATTTAACAGCAGGAGAAAAAGAAAGGGGTACTATTGCTACCTTACTGGTAAGTCAGGTAAGTAGACTGGAAATAGTACTAGGTAAATGCTTTACGGTGATGACTGTATCTTTAACCAGTATGATTTTAGGGTTATTGGGTCTTAGTATTGCTTTTTTATCCAGTACTACTGGCACCAATGGCTTTGAAGGGATAAAATTTGGAATATCTTTAAATACTGTTTTTTTATTATTTTTAGTTTTGTTACCCCTGGTGGGATTAACCAGTTCAGTTCTGGTAATGATTGGTATATTTGCCCGGAACGTTAGAGAGGCTTCCAGTTATATTACTCCTATCTATATGCTTACTATTTTTCTGGGAGTAATATCAATTAATCAGGGTATAGAAATCACAGATAAAATGTTTCTATTCCCAATATTAAATAATAGTTTTGTCTTTAGAGAATTATTGATGGAAAAGATTTACTGGAATCATATCTGGACTACTTTTTTTGCCAACACCGTTCTTGCTGGTCTTGCTTTACTGGGAGCTACTCGTCTTTTTACTAAGGAGGAGGTTCTTTTTAGAAGTTAAGTAGATTGGAGTTGATAAATTTATACGATTTAAGACGATGAAGAGATATTTGATTTTTATATTAATAGGAGTAATATTTTTACTCTTTAATATATCTGATTATAAACAGATAGAAGAAGAAGGAGAAGATCTTTTTTGGTTAAAAAGACAACAAATGGTGAAACTACAGTTACAGGGTAGAGATATTACCGATCCATTAACCTTAAAAGCAATGCTTACCGTTCCCCGCCATCTGTTTGTAGACGAAAAGATTAGAGATTCTGCTTATAATGATTATCCCCTACCCATTGGAGAGGGTCAGACTATTTCTCAACCTTATATTGTAGCCTTGATGACTCAATTATTAGAGTTAACTGGAGAGGAGAGAGTTTTAGAAATAGGTACCGGTTCTGGATATCAGGCGGCAGTACTGGCTGAGATAGCGAAAGAAGTTTATACAGTAGAAATCTATGAAAGCCTATCTCTTAGGTCAGAAAATTTGCTCCAGCAATTAGGCTATAAAAATATTTATTATAAAATAGGAGATGGTTATTATGGCTGGGAAGAATTTGCCCCTTATGATGCTATTATAGTAACCTGTGCTCCCGATCATATTCCTCTACCCCTGATTAAGCAATTAAAAGAAGAGGGCGGAAGAATGGTGATTCCGGTAGGTGGGGTATGGATGGTACAAACTTTGATGAAGATAGAAAAGGTAAAAGGAGAAGTCAAATCCCAAGGAATTATGGGAGTAAGATTTGTTCCTATGTTAGGACATAGTAAGTAGTAAAAAAATATATTTTTTCTCGTAGAAATATTATAATAGATTAAGAAAAATAAAATTGGATTAATTAGAAAATTTAGAAATAGGAGAGGAATTGAATAAGAGAAAAGTAGTGATAAATTATTTAGTGATTAAAATTAAAGGAGTTTAATAAAATGAAGATTAGAAAAAGTCTCCCCTTATTTCCTTTAGTTTTTCTTTTTATTTGGTTAATGACTTCTTCCATTTTCTCCATTGCTCCTAATCTTACTGCTCATTTTAATTCTAACGGAGATTTGATAAATCAATGGTACTGGCTACGCGATACTTCTCTTCAGCATTATGCTCAATGGATTTTTGAAGGAATACCAGTAGGCGATTATGATCTTATGCTAGATATTACTGCCTTAGCTACTGATCGACCCAATGGAGAGAGGGGATTTCCAGCCAGATTTTTATTAATTTATGAGACATTAGGTGGAAAATTATTGGTATCTCAAGAAGTAAATTTACCTAATACTTCATCACCAGGTGACACTCTTGGTTATACTTGCCACGGTTGGGTAACTATACCTCGAGCGGTAGTACAAGAAGCAACTGTTATCTTTGTGCGGATTGAAAGAATTTCCCCTCAAGATAATTATATTGCCTTTCAGGAGGAAAGCATAACTATTAGGAGAGGCAGTGAGGTGGTAAGCGAAACATTCTGGACAGAAACTAATCTACCCTCAGGTAATTGGTTGCCCGAAACAGAAAGCCCGCAAGATTTTATTTTACTTTCTCCTCAAATTTATCAGGGAAGTTTAGGTGAACTAAAGACTGATGGGAGTAGAGATAAAGAAGATTGGTATGGAATTGAGGTGCAGGCAGGTCAGATTATCAATCTTCAACTTTCCCCGCCAATAGAAAGTTCTTTTTCTTTGTATTTAAAAAAACCAGAATCAGGGAGTAATATAGGACAAACCACCACTCAGGGTAATATAAAATCTCTCCACTATGTTGCTGATGTAGAAGGCATCTGGATGATCAGGATTATTCGTTCTTCGGGTACAGGCAACTATCAGCTGGCAATAGAAGTTGAGAATCAGAATGATGCAGAGAATTTTCAAGATGCTGCGAACAATTATGATAATGCCTTTTATCTCTATCCAGGAGAGTATACAGGATTTTTAAAAAGTGCCGATAATATTGACTGGTATAAGATATATTTACAGGAAGGGCAAACTATTCAACTCAAGCTGGAGATGCCTCTTAATGCTTCCTTTGGACTTTATTTAAATCGTCCTAATTCTACTTCCTCAGTAGCATCAGGACAGAAGCAGGAAAATATAAGGACTCTCCAGTATGAAGCTGATGTAAGTGGAGAATGGGGGATTAAAATAAGCCGTTCCTCGGGAGAAGGTAATTATAAATTGATTATTGAAGTAGAAGGTGAATCTTTCGAACAGAGTAATCAGACCCAGATCCAGTTTTATCCTCCCCAGGGATATAGAGTGAGTAAGTTTTATTCTAATGGTTCTTTAATTCAGGGATGGTATTGGCTGCGTGACCCTTCTTTGCAGCATTATGCTGAGTGGACTTTCAATAATATTCCTGCTGGAAGCTCAGATTTATTTCTGGATATTACTGCTTTAGCTACTGATAGCATAAATGGAGGAAGAGGTTTTGATGCCCACTTCTTATTAATTTATGGTTTTCCTGGAGCAGGTAATATGGGGGGAGTTTTCCAGACTAAAGAAATTACCTTACCTAATATCTCGCCAGCTTATGATCCGGTAGGCTATACCTGTAAAGGATTAATTAATATTCCCCGAAACTTCATTGCTGGTGCTACTACCTTTTTCTTCCGAATAGAAAGGAAAAATTCTACAGATAATCATATAGCCTTTAATCAAGACAGTATAATTTTGTTTACTACGGATCAGCGATCTGAGAACCTTAGGAAATAGTTTTGATTAAAAGTGATAATAGCATAAGACAAATAAGCATAAATTAATAAAATAGAAGAGAGATAAAAAAGAATATGCGAATAAATATCACTATTAACCCAAGAAATTATATCACAGATATAGATTCTAATTCACTAATTTATGTTGTATTATTTTTCATTCTCTTGGTGATAATTCCTACCTTAGTAGGAGAAGCTAAAAGTTTTCCAGAATTAACTGCTTTAGAGGCTGCTGACCTAGCTTATCAGGAAGCTAAAAAATGGGATAAAGAAGCTATTTTGTGGTATCTTTGCCCTTCTGGAAGGTCTTTAGATTATCACTGGGGTGAAAATGAATTAGCCTGGGAATGGGATATTATGTTCGCTCGGGCCAGAGATGAGCAAATTTATATGCTTAAAATTGTAGATAAACAAATTGTTTCTCAAGAGGAAACTGGATTCATAAAAAGAATATCTCCTCCACAGCCGAATTTTCCCAAAAATCAACCTATTATTTCTTTAAAACAAGCAGCTCAAATAATTTTTAATCAGGGAGCACCTTCCTGGGAGAGACCAAATGTAGTCTATATTATCGATAATTCCCTTGAAGAATTGAGAGGAAGGCCGGTATGGTTTTTTCTCTTCTGGTCTCAATTTTCTTCCTATGCAGTAGATGGAATTAATGGAGGATTGCTAAAACGTGAATATTTCGATCCTCTGACTTTAAAGAAGATAAATCCAGAAGAAGTAAAATCTGAATTCTATCCAGAACAGGTAGAAAGCATTGAAGGGGAAAATTATATTTATGATTTTTTTGAAACAATAAATGAAGGGAAGACTGAGCAATATTTTTCTATGATGGATCAAGATCTGGCGGGTAATGCAGCTACCCAGAAGATGTGGAAGACTTCCTTCTCTAGTTTAGAACTAATTAAAGTAGTAAGTCTTTACCTGGAAGAAAAAAATAAATGGCACGATCAGCAACCCCTTTATAAGGTTACTATATATGCCATTTCTAAACCAGGAGCTCCATATTATGGCTGGGACGAGGGTAGAAATACCCGCTGGATAAGTATTGCTCCTCGAGGAGATAGCTGGAAAATAGTAGCTATAGACACCAGCCCTTAAAGAAATATTTTAATTTTCTAAAAATATTCTATTTAGTTATTAAAAAACCAGGATAAATAAAATATGACTAAAATTAAAATCTTTATCATAGTAATAAAAAGAATTTTATTCTTTGTTTGTTTTTATTTTGTTTTTTTGTTAACCTCCGACGTCTTAGCCAGTGTTACAATAGAAGGGCATGTTTATTATTGGAATTTAGAGCAAGGAATAAATGCTACTAAAGGTACAAAGCCTGAGGAAATTGAGGGCGGTTGTTATTTACCGGCGCGAAACTTGTTGATAGAAGTTGAATTTGATAGTCCTCTTACCATTGATGAACAGACTTATACTAATGATTATGGTTACTATAAAGTAAGTCATAGAAATCCAGGAGTGGGAGAATGGGAGGTGGATATAGAAGTTCGAGCAGAGGTTAAATTAACTACCATTAGTGGCGATGGAGGCGATAATATAGTTTGGGCTGCTTGTTATGAAGGAGCTTTAGATATTTGGCCTTATAATGGCCAGACTGGGGATAAAACTGTAGGAGATGATGAAATTCTCATTTTTGATGTATATATTGGAGGTCCGCAAAATAATATAGAAGAGTGGGACGGAGATGAAGAAGGAGAAGGACGTAATCATTTGATTGCTTTTTTTGCAGTTCAAGTGGTTCTTGATGCTTACCATTGGCTTGGATCAAAATTATCTAATCTTGAGATAATCAGTCGTGATACCAGTTTATTTTATCCTGTCAATACTGAGGTGACTCATTATAATCAATCCCTGAGCCCTCCTGGTGTAGCCTGGATTGATGTAAAAAAGGGATATTACTATCCACAAGAAATTGATGAAGATATAATCAGGGATAATAAACAAATTATAGCTCAAAGGTGGCAAAGTTTGCGTTCTACCCTTACTCACGAATACGGTCATAAAATAATGCACGATGTTTATTGGACCCTACCTAAACCTTTAAAATTCTGGGAAAGTTCAGATCATCAGGTTACTACTTGTAAAAGTCCAGAATTTGCCTGGAAGGAAGGATGGGCTGAATTCTTTGCAGCTGCTGTATTAAACTGGCCCACCCTTAATGGAGAAAAGGGTAATTTGGTCAATTTGCCTATATCTTATAAAAAAGTACATCATATTGAAGAGGTTTATTATCCTGATACAAAACAGATTAATCCCCTTGGGCATTCACCAGAAAGAGTTCCTCTGATAGCTTTTGATGGCAAGGGTGATTTTAATTGGAGGGAAGAAATTTCAAACGATAAACGGGCAATAAATGAAGCAGAAAATGCTGCTGTCTTATGGGATATCTTTGATCCAAAGGGTTGGGAATATTTACCTGAGAATGAGCAAGAATCCAAACCAGATGAATGGACCACACCCTTGAAATGGTTTGATCCTTTAGAAGATCCAAATTTTGAACATATCTGGGAAATGATAGCTGGTGAAAGAGAATATAGTATAGGAGGAGTAACGGTTGCGACCGGGGTAAGGCAACCAGATTGTCTGATTGATGAGGGCGATGTGTGGGAAGACAGTTTTTGGTATTACTGGAAGAATAAAGAAGATGGTTATGGAAATAATGCTGAATTAATGCATGGACTAAAGGCAATTATGTATAATCGGGGGATTACCAGTGGGGAATATACTGCAAACCGCCCTGAAATAAGAATTTTAAATATAGATCTAGAAAATAATAAGATAGAGATAGAAGTAACTGAAGAAGATTTAGAAGATCAACCTTATCTGTATTATAATTTAGTATATCCCGATGATACTGGTGATTACTCTCCCAATTTTACCGAAGACCAGCCTTTAAGCGGGGAATGGGAAAATAATATCCTGTTATTTTCCATCGATGTACTACCTATTGATCAATGGTCTAAAAATAAATTGATAATCAAGGTACATGATAATATGTTATGTTCGTTTATTGAGGTGGAGAATACGCTTCCTGTAGAGTTAAAAGTTGGCTGGGGTGAATTACCTCTTTTTGTCCCCCTTAACTCTGGAAGAGTTTTAGAAAGTGATTATTACCCCGGTCGTCAAGCTACCATAAACTTTTGGGTGGAAAATGAAAGCAAGAAGAATTATCTAAGTAATCTGTCAGAATATCAAAATAAACCTTTAGAACTTTCCTTTTTTATAGACCATAATAATGATCATCATTATGATGATAATGAAAAAATATGGGAAGAGGGGATAGAAAGCTTACCAGCTCTTTCCAAGAAATTATTTAATATTGAATTGTGTCTAAGCATAGATCAAAAAGAAGGAAGTAACGCAGAAGATAATAAGATTTATTTTCCAGGTTTTTATGAGTGTAAATTAACAGTATCAATTTTAGAAGAAGAAGAGAATAAAGATAATAATTCTATTCTTGCTTCTATTGAGTTTATTACCTCTCCAGAATTAGATAATACCCTCCCCGATTTTGTGCTGGAGAAGGTTAATGTCTCAATTGATCAATATAAAAATCTTAACCTAAGTTTTGATATATCCGAAAAAAGTGGAGCTAAAACAATTATTGATAAATGGAATGAATATAATCAACAGAATCCTTATTATCCACAATGGGGTCCCATTAATTATGAACTTCACTTGAGAGATGGTCATGGATTTGATCTCCTGCTCAGTTCAGGAGAATTAGAAAAAATATCTTATCAGGAAAGTAGGTCTATTCAAATAGAACGTTTAAATTTAGATTATATCCCGGCAGAGAAGTATGACTTATATCTAGGTATTAATTTGGGAATAAATGGTCAAGAAATTATTTCAGAAACAAATTGGGAAAATAATCATGCCTTTATGGGTTGGTTTACTTTAACTGATGAAAGGACTTACCCCTGGTTTACGAAGGGTGGTGATCGTGGGCATACCGGATGGAAAAAACTTAATCTTAAACCACCTTTAATTACTGATTGGGTGAGGGAAGCTTACGGGATTCCGGTAGATATAGTCTGTAATTCCGACAGCTTTTTTGTCCTATCTACCGCTGGTACTATTACCAAGTATAACTCTTCTGGAGAGGAGCAATTCAGGGTAAATGGATTTGATGGAACACCCTTACAGTCCACTGCCCTGTTATTGATCTATCCCGATACCGAGCAGGAAAGATTATTAGCCTTTTCCGATGATAATCGGTTGATGATTATTGATACCCAAACTGGTAATAGTGTATGGACGAGCAATAATATCTTTAGTGATTCGACTGATGGTTCTAAACGGAGTGTTCGAAAATATAGTAGAAGCCTGGATTATGACGGTTATTATCTATTAGCTGGTTGGCCGATCACCTTATACCATTTTACCTCTGGCCAGAGCCAACCAGAACTTTGCTGGCAATTAGATAAACAAGGAAGTGGAGAGGTCTTTCTATTGGGAAATTATATTTTAGCTGGGCCATACCTTTATAGCCTGAGTGGAGAGGAATTGGAATATTTTAAATGGATGGATAATCATACTTTGCGCTATTTACAGTATATTTTTACCGATAGATATAAATATGACTATCTCTCTGGGCGATTAAATCCATTGGAAGAAGTACAGAATCCAGGCGGTCTTTTTTCTAATAAGCTTATAGCAGGTCGACAAATGCAGTGTTTCGATCATCAAGGAAACCAACAGTGGATCCTTCCCCAGAATATTGAACAAGAATATTATCCAGATTCTTCACTTCAAAAAATTTCTGTCTATATTAAGCCAGAAAGTATAATTAGTCTGGGGAGTGATAACGAGGCATATGCTTATGCTATTAACCAAGATTATCAATTACTGGCGGTAGACTTGATCAGTGGTCAACCGGTATGGTACCGTGAGTTTGTAGAGACATCGAGCTCGCTTAATAATTTAAGGGAAAATATACCTGATTATCTATCTTCTCAATTTGATTTAAAGAATGCCTATCATCAAACTCCACTGAGTATGACCGAGGGCTTGGCGGTAAATATCACTTGTTTGGTTCCTTTTCAAGATTCTTTGCTAATAGGCACGGTAGGGCAAAAAATTTATCGTCTAATTCCCTCCCATCTAGACCATCTGACAGTTTGGGGTTATATACCTTTTGTGTTTTATGGGCCTACTACTCTTAAAGTGACGGTTCAGGCGATAAATGAATTAGGAGTAAATTTCCCTCTGGAAGATAAAATTACTGTGATTGGAAATACTATTAATAGTCCACATCCTAAGTATTATAAAATCCAAGAAGATATTTCTCTTCCCATAAAGCTATCTGATTCCGAGAAACTTGTAGTAGATTATCCTGAGAAACCATCTATAGGTAGTAATTACTTCAATTTTGTCGATATTCAAACCTTATCTCCTCGATTTTCTATTCCCTTAAAGATTGATAATATCCAATCTCGTCCTCGTATTAGTCAGAAGAATGCCCCTATTAGTGAAATCTTTACTTTAACTATAAACTCAGAGGCAGAGGTAGTATATAAACCAAAGAAGGAGAAAAATTCAGTTACTCTTTACTATTCCCACTATGGAGCAGAGGAAGTCTCTCGAGTATTATATGAGCATTCCTTTAATATTGTGGTAAGTAGTGGAAGTATTCAACAAATAATTAAAGATTATGATTTTATAAATTTGAAGATTAATCTAAATGATGAAATAGCTGAGGATAATTTTTTTGTAAAAATAAATGGTGAATTATATCGGGAGTGGACTTTAACCAATCATTATTTAATCATTCAATGCCTTAATGCTTTTAAAAAGTTAAATAGTAATCAATTAAATATTTTGATTTTGAAGATGAAAAATTAATTTTTATTTACAACTAAATCTGAGCTAAAAAGGGAATTATCAGTAATAAGGGGAGGGTAAGAATTATGCTCAACAATAAAAGGAGAAGTATTTTTTTTAAAAAATATCTTTTTATCTTTATCCTTATTTTACTCTGGTTAAATCTTGGGGAGAGTAAAATAATAGCTAAGGAATTTTATTCTTTGCATGATATTAATCTTGTGCAACAAGATATAATCATTTTAGACGAACTGACCTTACAAGAAATGGTTTATGTTTCTCCAGATCAGAGTACTTTTATTTTCAGAAATATAACCTCCCAGTTAGAGCAATTGAAGATAGGGGATATTTTGTGGTTCTATGCAGAGGTAAAGCAGGATTTTGGTTTTTTAAGACAAATTGCCAATATTCAAAGAAACAAAGCTGGAGGGCAAGGAGTAATTATTTATACCATCCCCTGGCAAGAAAATCACCCTCCAGTAATTACATCTCTTATGGTTCAGCCTTCTACCCTGGTTGTCGGTCAACAGGCTGATTTAATCTGTTATGCGGCAGATGAAGATCAGGATAGACTTTATTATAATTGGTTTAATAGTGAAGGAATTATTATAGGAACTGGTGCTTATGTCCAATGGATTGCTCCTTACCAGAGTGGTAATTATTTAATTACCTGTGAAGTAAGTGATGCGCGAGGAGAAAAAGCTACTAAATCTATTCAAATCTTGGTAGTAGAAAAACTTCCTTTATTAAGTGAAAAGGAAAAATTATTAATTAGGAAATTTGGTTGGGGAGATGGAAGGCGAGCTATTCGCTGGCCTGAAGGTAGGGTAGCGGTCTATGATGGCACTAATTTCAGTAAAATGCAGGAAGTTTTGGATGAATGGAATAAGGTTATGGAAGGTAAAGTGGTTTTCTATTTAAGCCATAATCCCCAGAGTCCAGTAAAAATAACCTACAACTATGAGTTAAGTAAAAAAAATCTTTGTACCCATATTGATACCCATTGGCGAAATTATCAACTTTATGCTGCAGAAATTCAGATTAATCCAGATTCCCAAAGGTGTGGTTTTCCCGGAAATCTATATGCCGCCTATCTTCATTGTTTTTCTGGAGTAGCTGGATTTAATGTCTGGCAGGGGACCATCGTTGAGCTAGAGGATTGGCAGCATTTTACTCAGATTTCAGAAATTATACAAGAGATGATTAAAGCCCTTTACCGTATTCCCCCTGGTTATGATTTATATTATGAGGAATAATATTTATAAAATGGGTTGCTTTTGAAAAAGGGGAGGGGATAATCTTTATTTAGCTTGTCCAGATTTCTTAGAGATTAATAAGATAGAAAAGATTAGTGATAATTCTAATATCTGGATTCAAATCAGTAGATAAGCATCAGAGATTTTTTATTTTATAAACAGTAAAAGGAGAATTACTCATAATGGAGAAAAAATATGTCTTTATTTTTTTAATTTTGTTAATTTTAGTTTTCAATCTAACGGCAAAAGCTCAAAATACGGAAAGTGTACTAGAGAAAAAAAATCCTGAAGGATATTTATTTTATCACTATTCATATGCCTTTTTGGATATTTCTCTGGTTTATCCAAAAGGTTGGATTAATTATTCTTCTCAGGAGCGGGGAATCTTAATTTATACTCCTGATTCTATAGGAGTAGCGATGCTTCTGGGGACTCCTCTTTTTGGAGAAGATTACACTCTAGAAAAATTATGGGCGGAAAATATGGAAAACCTGAAGTCAGGTGGAGCGGTCTTTCAAGAAATAAGTTCAGCAACCCTTTCTGGATATCCAGCAATTAAGGCTTTTCATACTATTAAAATTGGTAATAGCCTCTATCAATATGTTCGTTATAGTGCCCTTATCGGAGATATGTTTTATACCTTTAGTTTCCATGCTCCGGCTAATGATTTTCAAAAATATCTGACCGAAATTTTAACAATAATTGACTCGGTGACTATTAAAGTTTTTGAATAAAAATGATTTGATATAATAAATTTTTATAGCTATAACCTTTTAATTTATTAATTTAGCTGGTAAGATTAATTGTTAAAAGAGGGTGAAAAAATTAAAAACTAGAGATAATTTCAAAATTTTCTATCTTCCTGGAAGTAGTAAAATTTTAAAAAATTTTTTACTAAGAGAATAGAAATATCACTTTATATATTATAATAAATTTGAAATTTTGGGAAGTAAGGAGGTGAAAAAATGACTCGAAGATATTGTATTGTTTGCGGAGAAGATGTAAAGAAAAATAAATATACTACCGAGTATGATGGGGTAGAATATTATTTTTGCTCAGCAGAATGTATGGAGGAATTTGAAAATAATCCGGAGGAATATGTAGAAATAGATAACGAGGATTGGAATTAAATTTAGAAGATAATTGAGTAAAATAGTACTAATTGTTCTTATAAAATATTATATGCCAAAAGTCTCGGGATAATTTAAAAAATAACATCAGGACTTTTGGCATTTTTTTATTTGATTTGTTGCCCTTAATATATTTCCTCGAATAAGTATAGATGAGTTTTTCTAAAAAAGATGTTTATTTTAGGTCAATCAGAGAAACTTTTCACCCATTCCGGGGGAGCTGGAGGGTTGGACTCCAGTATTTCTCTCCATGCTTGGTCAGTTAGTCGTTGGTCCATAGGTTGTTTAAATTCATAGTAACTGAATACTGGTCCAATTCCCAATTCAAGTTGCCCTCTAGGGCTGTAATAGGCTACTAACATAGTTTTAAGATACCCCACTCCTTCTTCTAAAACCTTTTTGGTATTGCCATCAGTATGGAGGTCAGTTATCAGGACGGTTGATAAACCTGCTGAATCAATATCCCCTCCGGACACTATTTTAATTAAATTTTCCGCAATTTCACCAAAGTTTTGAATGAAATCGTATTCTTCTTGCGCTAAAGTAGTATTTTCTATTTCTTTCTTAGAAATATCTGTTAATTTAGTTAATATTTTTAAAAATTCTTCTAAACCAAATTTAATCATTAAAGATTCTAATTCTTCAGCAGAGATTAACTTTTTCAATTTTAGGAGAGTCAAATTGGTTAAGGAAAGAAGACGGTGGTAAAATTGAGGAGCTGGTTCTACATAGCCCCATATCGGCGGTTCTTCAAACATACCGCCTTTTTCTGCCATAGTATAACTTTGTTTGACATAAAGGATGGTATCGTGTCTTAGTTCTGCCCAGGAGGCTAGAGCAGTATTTAATTCCTTATCCTGCCAGGCAGAAGTCTGTGTGAAGGTAGGATAACCTGTTCCACCTTCTTCCCATAAAGATCGCAACACATAAAGCCAATTCATATAAAGATTTTTATACCACTCTTCTTTATCCAGAGAATGAAAATAGTTATTAAGAACAGAAAAAACTTTATCGAAATCTGTATACTGAGTATCTCCCAAAATTTCTAAAATTTCTTTAGCTCTTGCTGAACCCAAACAAGCTATTAAATCTAAACCTCGAGGGAAACCCCTTACCTCCCTGGCAGCGGGAGGTGGGCAACTTGCTATTTCAGTTTTTACCCAGGTAAAGGGGCGATTTTGTCTATACCTCGGATATTCATCATCCCAGCTAAAGGTAAATGGTTTTTCTTCTGTAGGTAAAGGATGTTTTGGGCCATTATATTCTCCACTATAAGGAGAAACAATTTCTGAGAATAGCCAGGAATCTAAAGTAAATCTTTGACCTATTAATCTGAAGCCCTTAGTATAGTAAAGAAGTTTTTGGGCTTGGATTTTAAGATTTTTTATCTCTTCTTCTTTTAGAGGAGGACAGGGCATAAGCAATTCGCAAGCCCCCAATCCACTGTAAATTTTAGGGTAAAAAGGAAAATCTATGATAATCTGTTTGAGCTCTAAAATATTTTTCTCTAATTCTGCAGGGGTGAAGGGTGATAAAGGTATTTTGTTTAGAGCCTGATAATATTCATAAGGTCCTAAATCGTCTGAGAACCCCACCAGGAAAGAAGTAATAGTATAAATCTTATTCCACCTATCCAGGAGTTCTTGATTTTGAAAAAGATAACTGGTAAGTAAGAAGGCTTGGAGAGTTTGGATATGGGCATCATATTCAGAGATTATTCCCTCTATATTGCCTCTACAACTTGATTCTCCAGGAACAAGAGAAGATGAACCCTGGATTAACGCAGTCATCCTTCCGTACCACATTAGAGCCTTGAAATAATTTTTTAATTTTTCTGATCTAGTGTAATGGCCTCGGGGGATATATTGAGAGTAATCTTCTTTATAAATAAAAATTGGCGAATATTCCCAGCCTTTCTGTTTTTCAATTAAATCAATCTCTTTTTTCACCAGCTCTTTAATTAGTGCAGGGATTTCAAAATGATACTTTTTCAGTTCTGTTTGACTAAAATATTGGTAGCTAACTTTCTCTCCATAGATATTTTTTATTCCTTCAATCAACCTATAGCAAAGCTCTGGATCCATTCCGGGAGAACAATATTCTTTTTTAAGAATTTGATCATTTACAACTTGATTCTCTTTTGGTTTGAGTAGTTCTAAAGCAACCGCAAGATAAGCAATATTTCTTCTAGCTGCTTCTTTAAGATTATCACTATTTTGATGGTATGTTTTTAATGATTCTTCCAGAAGTTTTTCACTAATTATCCAGATATCAGGATAAAATACTTCTCTTTCTAATCTCATCAAAGTGGTATCAAAGAAGATATGATAGAAATGTAATAGAGAGTCAGTAGTAATAAAGACAGGTAAATCTTTTTCTTTTATAGTTTTATAGTAGGCTACGAAATTATCTTTGGGGTAAACTACCTGGGTTGAAGATTCCAGAAATACTTCTCTTTCTCCAATGTCTATTGGGGTAGGAATTACTGTAAAACCATTTTCTTTTAATAATTGTAGAGCAGAGGGAGCGAGTGATATTTTCTGAGTTAGGTCCGGATAATTAGAGATACTCTCTAATTGCAAAGGTAGGGAATAAGCTGGAGCTTGCGGATTTATATTTAATTCTTCCCAAGATAAGAATTCTTTTTTATTGACGAGTTGCTTGCTAAGGAGGGTAGACTCTGAAGCGTGGAGAGAATTAGAAGATAAAAAAGAAAAGAAAAGGAGGATCAGGAGAGCAATTAACATTTTAGCTAAATCAAATTTATTCTTTTTTGAAAAAGAAAACGAAATTAATTTTATATTACCCTTAGACATTATCTTTCACCTCTCTAATTTTATTATACCCTTTTCAATATCCTGAGATATCTCTCTATCCGAACGGTAAGCAAGCTTTTTTAAAAAATCCTCACTTAACTTATTTTCCATTAACCTAGGTTGTCCCTGATTAATCTGAATAGGGAAAAGCCGATAGATTATTTTATCGGTATAAATCTCCACTCCTACTACCAGACCTTCCTGAGTTTCAGCAGAAAAATACTGATCAAAAATAAAATTTCCCAGGGAATAAAAAATTAACCTATCTTGATATAGTTCAATATTCTGAACTAGATGGGGATGATGACCAATAATTAAATCTGCACCTTTTTCTATTAACTGGTGAGCCAGGACTCGTTGGTTCGGAGTAGGAAAAGAGGTATATTCTTTGCCCCAATGAAGCATTACGATGAGAAATTTATCAGAATTATCTATTTTTTCCTTTTCCACTATATTAACTATCTCTTCTTCAGTAATGAAATAAGGAGGGATTTGATTAAAGGCTAGCAGATTTAAATCCTTATCCTTAAAAGAGGTATCAGGAAAAGATAAGCTATTCTGGAGAGGGTTACCTACAAATTTCAAGTCATATCTCTCTAGCCATTTTTGAGTTTCTTCTAATCCCTTTTTACCTCTGTCTAAAATATGATTATTAGCTAAGGAGAATAAATTAAAATTACCCCAGACCGCTCCAAGTAGAATTTGGGGAGAAAAGGAAAATTTTAGGGAATTAATAGGAGATTCAGGGGGAATTTCCACCACTGGTCCCTCTAAATTTCCTACTACCAGATCAACCCCTTTTAAGAGACGATTAATCTTTTGAAAAGGATAGTAAAGGCCATTTTTCATGATTAATTCTTTTATTCCTCGATCTAACATCAAATCTCCAACCATAATTATCGTTTTTACCTTTTCATAATCGTGACAGAAATTATTTTTTATGGTTGAATTTAGGCTATCTTCCCCCTTTTTTACTCTTGTAAATACAGCACTACAATAAGAGGTAGTTTTTTCTACCTCTTGAGTTAAAAAATCATTTGAGTTATACTTGCCCAGCAGGATAAATTCTTCTCCCTGAACTAAATGGGCAAAGTATCTTATTGCATAAAGGGCTTGCCAGCAATCTACATCAAGATTATTAAAAGCATCTTTTTCCCGGTTGATGATCACTCGTATACTTCTTAAATCATGAAAATCTGCTACTTGCTGAGGTAAAAAATGAGAAAAATCCACACTTGCTATAAGTATAATTGGATAATTTGCCTGAAAATAAATGGCCTCTACCAAATCCTCTATCTCTTCTCGATTAGTTTTGGCGGGTACCAAAAGTGGTAATATCATAGTAGCAGGAAGATATTTTTTAATGAAAGGAATCAATTCCATTACCCCGTGTTCAGCAATTATAGCGGACTGATTAGAATTGATCTGTATACTTTTTCTCAATCTCTTTCCTAACTCACTATCTATCTTTACTTGTTTCAATTCTGAAGAAGGAGCGCTTAGATCAGGAGCAAGGAAAGAATTATTTTCTTCTAATACACAACTTAAAAAGTGATCCGGACTTAAGATAACTATAGTATGAGGATGATCTTGGGTAGAGAGATAGTAAAAAAATGAATCTATTAAGGGAGAAGCCAAAAGATGATGAGGTACTATACCGGCTACTATATCCTGATTCTTAAAATTTTCTGTGCTATAAATATAAAAATTAGATCCTCCTCTTATTAGAAAGAAAGCCAAATATAACAAAGTGAAAAAAAACAATTTTTTAAATTTCATAATTGTGCCTTTCTAAGAAAATTAATACAAATTATTCCTAACAGGTATATTGCCCCGGCTAATAAATTTACCACTTGGAAACCATAAGATAAGGCAATTATTATTGCCAAAACAGAGGCTAGTATAGAACAAAAATTATTGGTAGCCCATAACCAGGGTATAATTAGCCTACCTTTTTTGAATGAACTTACCAGTTTTAAACCTAAAGGAAAGGGCATTCCCATTAAAAATCCTAAAGGAGAAAGTGATAAGAAAGTGATAAGTATCCTGAGGTTTAAGGGGTATTTTAAGGTTAGACTAAGGAGATGAGGTAAGACAAATTGATAAAGCATTAAGATGAAAAACAAGCAGCCGATTATTATTTTGAGAATATAAAGATTCTCTTTTTTTATTCTTCGTGAGTAGAAGCTCCCCAGACCAGAAGATAAAAGAAAAGAAAAAATTACTAATGAAGCAGCATAGCTGGGATTGGGTAAATAAAGGATAAATTTTTGCAGGAAGGATATTTCTAATAACATATACCCCAAGCCCAAGCAAGCAAAGTAAAGAAGAGAAGGTAATTTTATTCCTCTGGGCAGAGTAGGAAATCTTTTAAAAAGAAGGGGCAAAAAGATAAAGATGACACTAAAGATTATTCCTTGTATAAAAGTTGCAAAGATGATTAAATTTCCCCATTCTATTAAAGGTTGCCAATTAGCTGAGGATTTTATAATCAAGGGAATATTCTTCCATTTTAGAGTGTAGAAAAAATAGGGCTGATTATCAGTAGCTGGAGTTAGATTGAAAAAATAACTATCATAATAAGCTTGCTCATTTCCTTCTTGAAAGCTTTTTATCAGCTGATTTACTTCTTGATAGTAATAGTCTTTTTCCAGCACGTGATTTATATTCGTCTCTTCTTTTTTTACTCCAGGAAAGTAGACTATATCAAATCCTCTTTTGTTACAGAACTCTTTCACTATATCTTTCTTTTCTATAGTGATTTCTTCCTTGCTAAGAATAAAGGTGGTAGTTGCCCAGCTACGGATTATAATTAAATGATTTTCGGGTCTTTCTATCCCTATTTGCTGAAGAGCCTCCATACCGATGCTACAGAGGCGTAAAATTTCTCGGGGAGGAAATTTTATCCAGCGAGTAATATTTATTATTCCTTGAGCAGTAAGTTTTTTCCAGAATTCTTTTATTCCTTCCACCGTATAAAGATAGTTTTCCGAAATACTGTAAAATCCACCAGAGGCAGTATTAGAGGAACCAATTAAAGAAATTTGAAGAAGGTCAAATTTTTCTTCTAATCCCATTAAGAGACTTCTACCTTCTCCAGTTAATATCTTTACTTCCGGTCGAAGGTAAATATTCCCGGAATATGCTGAGAAATTATTTTGCATTACTGCTTTGACTTCCGGATTGATTTCAATTCCCCATATTTCATCCACCTGGTTATAAATAGCTCCTAAAATATCTAAACCTCCTCCAGGACCGATGATCATTATTTTAGTTGGTAGTCCCTCTTTTTTTTCTAAAAGGTGAAAACCTAGAGCAGAAGATATATAATCGGAAAATTCTATGTTTTTATACCATTCCCGCTCACTTTTTCCTTCCAGTTTAGTAATAGCACTCAATCCATCACCATCAGTTACCATTCCTAATTGCTCCGGAATTTCTCCAGAAAACTTGAGACTTAATCCCGGAGCGTATTTTACTCCTCTGCTTTCTACTATCTCTAATCGGGCATAACTATTCTCTCTTCTTTCAATTATTCTGGATTGAGGATAACGTAGTAAAGTAAATAAACTCTTATAAGGGTTAATCGGGAAAGATAGTATACCTTCAGCCTGGCTATAGATTAGGATAAAAAAAATCAAACCTAATGGGTAAATTAATGATTTTTTTATCTTTTTACTTTTTATAGAAAAGAAAAAGGAGGCGAGAAAAGAAAGTAAAGGAACGATAATTAATAATTCGCTTAAGCTTAAATAAGTAGAAAGAAAGAGAAAAGAGAGGCATCCTATAGAAGCACCCCCTAAATCACTAAAATAGATTTGATTTACTTTTTCTGGTAAAGTAGATATAGCTAAAGATATACCAATTCCTGCCCAGAAAAAAGGTATAGCTATAGCCAAATAATAAATCGCCAAGTAGATAATTTGTTGTTTATCCATAACCAGACGGTAAAGGTCAAAAGGTATTTTCAGGATAATTACAACTGAACAGAGGGAACTAAAGGAAAAGAGAAGAGATGATAGGATGAGGTAAGAAAAGAGATTTTCTCCTTCGACTTTTTTTCGCCAGCTAGAAAAAACGGATAAGAAGGTTCCACTTGCTCCATATCCCAGAAAAGCAATGCTGATAATCATAAAAGCCAAAAAATTCCATTGTAGAATGGAAAAAACTCTGGTTAAAGAGAGTTCAAAAAGTAAGATTGAAGCAGAAAATACAAAAATACCACAAAATAAGAAAAAATTACTCTCTTTTTTAGTGTTCATAATGCTTATCCCCAGAACAAGGTAGTTAATCGCTTAAAAAATAAATTATCTTCTTATTTTTGGGGGAGAAAAAATTTATTTACTCTCTCACCAGATTGGTCTTTAGTTTTTTCTTAATTGCCATTTTAATTTGGGGGAGAAGGTCTAAAGTAGCTTCTTTTCCCGCTTTTATACACTGATCAGCCTTCTCAAATTCAAAGAGTCCAATTTTTTCTATTTCATAAGGGATAATTACCACATCTGCCTGGCGCAATCTGAGAGAAGCAATCTCTTTTTCCATAATATCTAATGATTTACTAATTATTTCAATCAGATGGGGTCCTTCAAATTTTTTCTTCACCCCAGTGATTTTTTGGCTTAATGAGGATACTTCTTTTTCTACTAAAGAGGCAATCTTCTTAGCATCTTTTAGTTTAGGCAGTTCTTTTAGACTTAATTTGATTAGATTAGTATTACTTACTTCATTAAGATATCCGGTTTCTTGATTTATCATCATAATTACTGGTTGAGGATTCTTTTTGCTTAAACTAACCGCAATAATAAAATCAGCTCCCATCTTTTTTACTACCTCTACTGGTACAGGATCTACTATACCTCCATCTACTAAATATCTTTCCTGATACTTTACTGGAGTAAAGATTCCCGGGATAGAAATACTAGCTCTTACTGCCTTTAATACACTACCTTGATTTAAGATAACTTTTGCCCCACTGGTTAAATCAGTAGAGATAGCAGCAAAAGGGATTTTTAAATCTGAGAAGTCCTTATTTTTTAGGGCGATTTTACTTAGCATTTCATCTATTCGTTTTCCACTAAATAAGCCAGAAAAAGGAAAAGTGGGATTAAAAATAATAAGAGGAGCTCGCTTTTTAACCTGCATGGCTATTCTTTTTATCTTTTTTATGGAAATACCACTAGCATATATTGCCCCAATGAGGGCACCTATACTGGTGCCCGCAATTATATCAATAGGGATGTGATGAGCTTCTAAAGCTTCAATTACCCCAATGTGGGCCATGCCCCGAGCAGATCCACTACCCAGAGCTAAACCAAACTTTAATCCCTTTTTCTTACTTTGTTCTAATAAATATTCTAATTCCTGATCTGGTTTAAACTTAGGTATTTTCATTACTTAACCTCTATCAATCGAGCAAGATCATTGCAGAACATTTTAACAAAACCATTTAATTTTTTGTTTTAAAGATAATTCAGGTAAAGATTAATATTCTTATTCGCCATTGGAGAGCAAAATCCTTTTTATTTATTTTATTATATTTTTACCAATTAGAATTATAAACTAAGAAAACTAATAAATTTATATTTACCATTAAATAATGAAATTCAATTCGATAAAATGATTATTTAATAGTATAATAGTTACAAGATCAATTAATTTAGAATAAAAAAATTTCAAAAAACAGAAAAAGAATTTTTCACCAGAGGAAAAATGTGGATTATATCTCAAAGCTGAAATAAATTTTTCTACAATACAAGAATAGAAAAAGGAAAAAGTTTTGGTTAGTAAGCGTAAATCCTGGTAGGAAAAATTAGAAAATAATAAGAATTTTCCTAAAACACTTAAATTTGAAACTAATTTTCCTTGTACTAAAGCCCTGATTAAAATGGGGGATAAAACCGGCGATAGTGTAGTTCTGGCTCCACCTTTAGCGGTAAATGAAATAATGAAAGAAATACCGAAGTGGAGATTGATTACTCTGGGGGAAATTTGTCAAATACTGGCCAAAAAACATGGAACAAAATATTGTTGTATTCTTACTTACTACTGGTATATTTGTAATGCTTGTAGCTCATGCTGCTGAAGAGACTAAGAATGGTATTCCTTACTGGAGAACTCTAAAAAATAATTATGAACTAAATGAGAAATATCCTCAAGGAGTAGAAAAGCAGAAAGAATTACTGGAAAAAGAAGGGCACACTATAATTAAAAAAGGAAAAAAATATTACGTGAAAGATTATTCGGGATAATTCGCTCTCTCTTCCTCTCTAAATTAGATACCCATAAAATATAGGGTGTAAACCTACCACATACAATAAAGATTTAGGATATGCCAATTATATTTTAAAAGGTTATGGCGAAATAATTACAAATTCTAAAAATTTTAAATTTAGATGCAATTAATTTAAAAAAGTGATAATATATTACAATAAAAGATTAATGTTTTAGGAAGGATTATGGAAGTCCAAAGTTTTTGGGAAAAATTTAAATTAATCAACAATTATTATTACTATTATTACTATTATCTTCAGGAGGTAATTGCCTGACGATAGTAGAATAATAGTGATAAAATCACTGGAATTCTAACCATGGGCAGTTACCTCCTGAGGGGTAATTACCCATGGTTTTTTGTTTTAGTATTTTAAAAAGCCAGGGGTAGAATAAAATATCGCCTCTGGCTTTTTTTCTTCTCTATATTTATAACTGCAAAAGGACAACCGGAGAATGAAGACAAATAAAAACAATCAGGAGGTGAGAAAAGTATTAAATTATTAAATAATTGTTGTTTTTATTTTTTCTAAAACATTGATTTAAAAAATATTAAAAAGGAGATAAAGGTTATGAAAAATTTAATTAAAGTTTTTAGTATTTGTTTTATGGTGATCATTCTTGGTTTAATGTTTATCTCAATAATATTAGCTGCTCCCTTAAAAATCGGTATTGTTCAGATTGTTGAGCATCCTGCTCTGGACGCAGCAAGAGATGGTTTTATTACTACCTTGACGGAAGCAGGATTCCGGGAAGGGCAGGAAGTCATTTATGATTTACAGAATGCCCAGGGTGATTTTAATAATGCTATCTCCATTGCTCAAAAGTTCAAAGATGATAAAGTAGATATGATTGTCGCGATTGCCACCCCCACTGCCCAGGCAGCATTACAAGTAAATAAGGAAATCCCTATCATTATTAATGCGGTAACTGATCCGGTAGCAGCGAATTTAGCGCAAAGCTGGGAAAGCTCTGGTAATAATGTTACTGGAATGAGTGATGCTGCTCCTAATGCCTTACAGATAAGATTAATTACCAGATTACTACCCCAAGTTAAGAATATTGGAACTATCTACAATGCAGGTGAAGTTAACTCTGTAGTCCAGATTGAGGAAGTTAAGAATACCTGTAAAGAATTAAATTTAAACCTGATTGAGGTTACAGTTAGCAATTCCAGTGATGTATTGATGGCAGCACAATCCTTGGTGGGAAGGGTAGAGGCAATATATATTGTTACTGATAATACAGCAGTATCTGCTATGGAATCTATTGTAAAGGTATGTAACCAGGAAAAGATTGCCTTGGTAGTTGCTGATCCCAGTTTGGTAGATAAAGGTGCTTTAGCGTCTTACGGAATAGATTATTTTAATCTGGGTAAAAAATCTGGAGAGATGGCACTAAAAGTAATAAAAGGAACTAAACCTTCAGAAATTCCAATCCAAAAAATGGATAAAGAAGAGGACTTGCAATTTGTAATCAACTTAAATGCAGCTAAAATATTGAATCTTTCCCTTAGTGAGGAGATATTAAAACAAGCAGATAAAATAATTGAAGATTAAAGATTAATTACCTAATTTTTAGAAGAGATGAAAGGGGTCAGATAAGATGTCTATAAGTATCGCTCTCCATGCTTTAGAACAGGGTTTAATCTTTGGTATTATGGTATTAGGAGTATTTCTTACCTATAAAATATTGGATTTTCCAGATCTTACTGTGGATGGAAGTTTTACTTTAGGAGCAGCGGTTACGGCTACTATAATATTTTCTGGAGGAAGTCCCTTATGGGGTATCAGTTTAGCTATAATTAGTGGTTCTTTAGCTGGGCTGTTTACAGGTTTTCTTCATACCAAATTAAAATTGAGTAATCTTTTATCCGGTATTTTGACTATGACCTTGCTCTATTCGGTAAACTTAAGAATTATGGGAAAACCGAATATACCTTTATTAGGTAAAGAGACTATATTGGAGAAGATAGCAATTTACTTACCCCATATTTCGGGAAATTATCTGATCCCTTTCTTTTTTCTAATTTTAGTGATCATTATTAAATTTGCCCTGGATTTATTCTTATCCACTGAGATAGGTCTGGCTATTATTGCCACTGGTGATAATGAACAAATGATTAAAAGCTTAGGGGCAAATACGGACTTAACCAAGATAATCGGGTTAAGTTTATCTAATGCTCTGGTAGCTCTTTCGGGGGCCTTTTTTGCTCAGTATTCTGGTTTTGCGGATGTCAATATGGGTTTAGGAACTATTGTATCCGGATTAGCTTCGGTAATTATCGGAATTAGTATCATTCGTACTCCCACTATCTTTTGGAGGACTATTGCGGTAGTAATAGGTTCTTTATTATATCGCTTAATTATGATTATAGCTTTACGTTATGGTTATAGGTTAGGTTTTAAACCGGGAGATTTAAAATTAATTTCTGCTGTATTGGTAATAGTGGCTTTAGCAGTACCATTGATCAAAAAGAGGATTGATTTTTTAACCAGTTTTAATTTAGGTAGAAAAGACTTACAAAATAACCATAAAGAGGTTTGAATAGATGTTATTAATCAAATCATTAACTAAATATTTTTCTAAGAATACCCCTCATCAGGTATTGGCTTTGCACAATTTTAATTTAAAAGTGAAAAAAGGTGATTTTATTACTATTATAGGTAGCAATGGTGCAGGCAAGTCCACTCTTTTAAATTTAATTGCCGGGACCTTGCTGCCAGATTATGGAGAAATAAGATTAGATGGAGAGATGATTACCTACCAACCTGAATATAAAAGAGCTTACTGGATTGGAAGGGTCTTTCAAAATCCTCTTTTAGGAACTGCTCCCTATATGAGTATAGAAGAGAATTTGGCCCTTTCCTTAAAAAGAGAGAAAAGAGGATTGCGTAAAGGTATTAATCAAGAGATGAGAGAATATTTTCGTCAAAGACTAAGCGAATTAGGTTTAGGTTTAGAAAAGGATCTTAATAAAAAAGCCGGTTTACTTTCCGGAGGGGAAAGACAGGCAATGACTATGTTAATGGCTACTATGTTTAAACCAAAGGTTTTATTGTTAGATGAGCACACTGCAGCTTTAGATCCGGAAAGTAGTAAGAAAATTTTAAAGATAACCGAAGAATTAGTGGAAGAGAGAAAGAATGATTTGATTACTCTGATGGTTACTCATAATATGAAGCAAGCGTTGGAAGTGGGGAATAGAACTATAATGATGGATAGGGGGCAAAATATTTTCGATATCCAGGGAGAGGAAAGAAATAAGATTGATGTAAATTTTCTACTCCAGCAATTTTCTAAATTAAGAAATCAGGAATATATTGAAGATAGATTAGTCCTTGATTAATTATTGCTTATTAATCACCAGGATTCTAAAAAATAAATTTAAGGATTTAAATTCGGCATTAAAAAATTAGGTAATATAAAGATAGTTTTACATTAGATCAATTTTTTAGTAGTATAATTATTAAAAATTGTCTTCTCCAAGGATAGGTTTTATAACCAATAATAAAAGTTTTAAAAGAAGAAGATTGAAAAGTTATTATTTTTAAAAAATCGCAACTTTATCCTGATCCTTGTGTTTGTAGTGGGTTTATTCTTTCCCGGTTTTGCGTATTATACCAGGTCCTTGGAGTGAACCCCTGCCACTAGACCCATTTACAGAAAAATAAGACTCGTTGTATAATTAAAATTAGCAAGAAGAAGGAAAAAGGAGTAAAGTGGCAATGGGGATTAAAAGAAAGTAGTATTCCCAAGAACAGAAAGAAGAAATGGTACAAAAGGCCCTAAGTGGTAAAAGTGCCCTGGAATTAGGTAAGGAGTATAACATCTCCCCTGGACTTATCAACCGCTGGAAGAGACAGTACTTAGGGGAGAACTAAAGGGTAATAATGATAACCCAGAAATAAAAAAGTTATAGATCCAAATAGCTAAGCTTGAGCAGATGATCGGTAAGCTGACCAGGGAGAACTATATTTTAAAAAAAGAGAGAGAATACCTACTACAGAGGGAAAAAGAGGATTCCTCCATCATTACCGGTCCTTATTTCAATCGATTAAAGAAGGATGTAGACTAATGGCTATAAAAAGATCTACCTTTAAAAAGAGAGAAGATAAGGATAAATCATAAGCGGGTGCTTCGGATGATGCGAGAGATGGGTATCCAGGGTAGAATAAAACGCAGATATATCTCTACTACCCCTAGCCAACACAATAATAGAATATATCCCAACTTGCTTAAAGATAGAGTGGTAACCGGGATCAATCAAGTCTGGTGTGCCGATATCACCTATATCCGCATACTTAATGGTTTTGTCTACCTGGCCGTCCTCATCGATGTCTATTCCCGAAAGATAGTAGGTTATGCTTCAGGTAAAACCCTATCTCCTAAACTTACGATTACTGCCTTAAAGATGGCTATCGCTACCAGAAATACTAACAATCTGATTCATCATTCTGATCAGGGTATCCCGTATAGCTGTAAAGATTACCTAAAAATATTAAAGGATAATGGTATCAGGATAAGGATGTCCGGAAAAGGCAATCCTTACGATAATGCCTTTATCGAATCATTCATTAAAACCTTGAAACAGGAGGAGGTGTATCTATGGCAGGACAAAACCTTTGCTGAGGTTATAGCAAGGATTCCCTATTTTATCGAAGACGTGTATAAGAAGAGGTTGCATTCCTCTTTAGGCTATCGGCCTCCAGAGGAATACAAGAGGTTATTGGCAGAAAATGCCTCTCAGGAATGCATTATGGCTAAGACCATAAGTGTCTAGTCTGAGGGGTTCAGTCCACAATTAGAAAGGAGATTCTTTAGCGTAACAAAAAGGGCAATCATAGCTGCTCTTGAAGATGCTTATAACTGGTATAAAAATCTATTAATTTTGATGTAGTAATTACCGATATAGAGAGGCCCGAAGTAAATGGAATAGAAGTTCTTAAGTTTATTAAAAAGAATAAGCCAAAAACGAAAGTAATTATGATGAGCACATACGCTGATCAGAAAGTTATTAACGAGGCAATGAAATTAGGGGCAGATGAATATATAGAGAAGTCTTGTTTTTTGAGAGAAATTACCGGGATATTAAATAAAATTGTCTGGAAGGGAATGTAAAACTCCGCACACAATTAGAATTAGGAGGTGGTTTTTAAAGAAGAAAATATTATTTTTGCAAATGATATGAGTGTAAGGACACGATGCCTGCCTGTGCGTTTCCGCCCGCAGACAGGCATCGGGTCCACAGATGTCAAATAATTAAAAGGAGTTGATAAAATTGAAACTACATATTAAAAATGTATTACCCATTATAGTAACTTTATTACTATTGTTCTTACTAACTGGTTGTCTGTCGGTAAAGACCTATACCGTAACCTTTGATTCCCAAGGTGGCAGTGCGGTAGATTCACAAACTGTGAACTACGGCGGGCTGGTAACCGAACCAACAGATCCCACGAAGGAAGGCTCCACCTTTGGCGGTTGGTATAAAGAACCAGAATGTACAAATGCCTGGGACTTTACCACTGATACGGTGATATCCGATGTGACCCTCTTTGCCAAATGGATGAATACGGTTACCGATATAATCACTTACAAGTTTGAGGCAGACAAAAATGGCGCTCTATCTTCTGATGTCATCGGTATTGTTGAATCCGGTGACCATACTGTGGCCTTAACCGTTCCTTACGGGACTAATGTCGACGGACTTGTTGCCACCTTTACCTTATCAGATGGTGCTTCAGCTAAAGTAGGAACCACCGACCAGGTAAGTGGCACAACTGCCAATAACTTTAGCAGTGCGGTGACCTATATCATAACTGCCCAGGATACGGAAACCACCCAGAACTGGACGGTGACCGTAACAGTAGCAGCAGCAGCAACATACACGGTGACCTATAATGGCAATGGAAACACGGGTGGAAGTGTCCCGACTGATGGAGGCAACTACGAAGAGGGAGCAACGGTGACGGTACTTGCAAACACGGGTAGTCTGACCAGAATTAATGACGGGGGGACTTCATATCGCTTTACCGGCTGGAATACCCAAGCCGATGGCAATGGTACCGCTCAAGCGGTAGGCTCTACCTTTATTATGGGTGCAGATAATGTGACGCTCTATGCCCAGTGGACACCTTATGCTCTTCGTGATACTGGTCCTGCTGGCGGTCTGATCTTCTATGACAAAGGTAGTTACTCTGATGGTTGGCGATATCTGGAAGCCGCTCCCAATGATCAGTCTACATCTCAAGCATGGAGTAATATAACTAACGTTGCAGTAGGAGGAACTTATGCGGATATAGGAACAGGTCAGGCAAATACTAATGCAATAATAGGACAATCAGGACATATAGAAAGTGCAGCGCAGTTATGCGATGACCTGACAGTAGGCGACTATAGTGACTGGTTCTTGCCCTCGAGAGATGAATTGAATCTGATATATCAAAACCTGAAATTCGCTGCTGGAGTCGGTGGTTTTGCTGATGACTACTATTGGAGTTCGTCTGAGAACAATGCTAACAACGCATGGAACCAGAATTTCAACAATGGCAACCAGAACAACAACAATAAGAACAACAACAAACGGGTTCGGGCTGTTCGGGGTTTTAAACAAGCCTGTATTTTGCCCGGATAAATTATTATTCGGACAAGGTGTTTTTATGCAGTTAGAACTTTTCCCGTTTTTTAATAAAACTGAATGTTCAATTACTCTTTATGAACTGTTTGAAGCTTATTTTAATTGTCGAAGTAATAAGCGCAGAACTAATAATGCTTTCGCCTTTGAAGTTGATTATGAAAATAATCTTATTAAATTATATAAAGAGATAAACTCAGGTTTATATAATCCTGGTAAATCTATTGCTTTTATAGTAATTAAACCGGTCAAAAGAGAAATATTTGCAGCCAATTTCCGCGACCGCATAGTTCATCATCTGATTATAAACAAGCTCAATCCGTTATTTGAAAAAGAGTTTATTCACGACAGTTTCGCCTGCAGGGTCGGCAAAGGTACTCATTATGGAATCAGGAGAATTGACCATTTTATTCGTACCTGCTCACAAAATTATACAGAGGTTTATTATTCGAAAAACTCAACAAATTCATTATAGAAAAATATTATAAACCGGATCAACTCTTGATAATTGATTTATGCCGTAAAGTTATCTATCATGATCCTGTAAATCATTGTATTATAAAAGGGAACAAATCAGATTGGGATAATCTTCCCCGCGACAAAAGTCTTTTTTATACACCGGATAATTGCGGACTCCCGATAGGTAATCTTACCAGTCAGGTATTTGCTAATTTTTATATGAATTCATTTGATCACTTTATCAAGCATAATTTGAAAATAAGATACTATGGCAGGTATGTTGATGACTGTGTTATAGGAAACACAGGGGACGGTTCTCTGTGCGATCCTAATAGGAGGAAGAGCAGGTGCACTCAGAGAAGCAGAAAAGCGTAAAGATAAATCACGAAAGGGGTAAGGAAAGCTTTAGAAAGCTAGGAACTCTTTTACTATATCATGGTTATTTGGCATAAAAAAACAGGGCAAAGCATAAAATCTAAGGTAGAAGAGAAAATTGTATTTATTGAAAAAGAGAAAGGTTTTTATAATTATGTTTAGAGAAATGCGCAGAAAAAAACAGGAATTATCTTTTGAAGATAGTATTATTATACTAAAGGAGGCTACTTCAGGTGTTCTGGCTGTTTTAGGGGATGATAATTATCCTTATGCAGTACCACTCAGTTTTGTATATGATAATGGTAAAATTTATTTTCATTGTGCCCGGGAGGGACATAAACTGGATGCAATTTTACGAAATAATAAGGTAACTTTTTGTATAATTGCACAAGACCAGGTTATACCAGAAAAATATACTACCTACTTTAGAAGTGTAATTTTATTTGGAAAAGCCCGGATATTAGATAATCCGAAAGAAAAAAGAGATGCCCTGGAAAAATTAGCAAAAAAATATTCATCAGATAAGATGAAAAAAATAAAAGAAGAAATAGAAAAACAATTTGAGAGGGTATATATGGTTGAAATTAATATTGAACATATCACTGGTAAGGAGGCAATCGAACTGGTAAGAGATAAAGAAGAATATTAGATCTAAAGATGAGCTAACTAAAAGTAAAAATTTTAAGGTTAGTTAAAAATAATAAAAAAAATATGCGAAAAAGCTAAATGTTTATGCGCTTAACCCTCCTTTTAAGAAGAAACAAGTCTATGTTATAATACTAAATAATACTCTAAGTCTATAAACTAATTAATCACAAATCTAAATCCATTTTTTATTAATCTAAACACATTTCCGATAAATTTTGTTTGATGATAAATTTGAAAAGGGAGAACAGATGATTAGTTCCCAATTTAATAAAAGATATATTTATTGGTTGGGTGTACCAATTTTCACTATAATAGTGATAGTAGGGGCACTTTATATTTATATTAATAGCGCATATTTTCGGGAAAATATAAAATCAGTACTCCTTTCTCAACTGGAGAATAGTCTAGGTTTAAAAGTAGAAATTGGTAATATTGAGTCAATTTCCTTACAATCTTTACAATTAAGCGATATGACTATTTTTGAACATAGCCTTACTAAAAAGGATATTCTATTTCAGGCAGAAAAGATAGAAGCAAGATTTAACTTATTTTTTTCTCTTCTGCATTGGAAGGATTGGCAACTGAATATTTATGAAATTACTTTTTCTCGAGCTTCTCTAGAGATAAGCAGAGAAAGAAATGGAGAGTTCGACCTATTAAATAAGTTAGACTTAAAAATCGGAGAGAAACAGCGGAAGTTTTTTATTGAACGGATCAATTTTAAGGATAGTATGCTGACTTTTCACGATAAATCGGTATATTCTGATCATCAAGATGCACTGACTACCCAAGTAAATGAAATCCAGGGATATTTAGATTTATCTCAATTATCGGAAATTAATTTTAATTTTCAAGGTAGGCAAGAAAAAGATAATGCTATTTTGGGCTTGCTGGGGAAAGTTTTTACAAATGAATTGGCATATTCCTTATCTTTACATTTAGAAAATGCTAATATTTTACATTTTCAATCTTACTTTGAATTCCTTAAGCAATTAAATATTACTCAAGGTAGATTTGATCTTAATCTCTATCTAAAGTCTCTACCAGAAGAAGGACTATCCGGAATTTTCTGGCAGGGAGAAACTACCCTTCATCATATTTCTGCTCAACCAGAAATCTTAGAAGGAATTAATTTAGAGGATATTAATGGTTCCATTCAATTTGCCAAACCGGAAATAAAAATTTCTCAATTGAAGGGATTTTATCAAGATAGTTCTGTTTCTCTGCAAGGAGTTTTTACTATTGAACCAGAACCTTATTTTGATCTTAATCTAACTGCTGAAAAACTGGATATCTCCAGAGCAATAAAGAGTATATCTGTCCCTGTTGCTTATAATAGCGCTCTTCCCCTACAAGGAAGAGTTAGTTTAAGTGGAAATATAAAAGGAAAAATAGATGATTTTCAGGTAGAAGCAAAATTTTCTTCTCCAGAAATTAAGTTAGAAGGTATAGCTTTTCAAAATATAGATTGTTCTATTTTACTTGATGGTAATACTCTACTTATTAATACCTTTAGTCTGCAAGAGGCAGAAGGTGCTCTAAACATAAAAGGGAAGATTGATTGGTCAGAAGATATTCCTTTTTATCAGTTTTATATAGATACTAAACACCTATCTTTACAGCACCCCTTATTTAATTATTTTTCACTTCCAAAAGATATTTCTGGAAATGTAGCTGGCCAATTTAAGGTAGAGAGTGATAGACAGAACAGTTCTGTTGTAAGGGTGGAAGGTCAATTTATGACTGCAGACCTAAAAATAAAAGAAATTATTTTTCACGATTTATTACAGGGTAAAATTGATTCGGTAATATATTTATCTGACCATGATATTAATATAATCTTTAGCGAATTTGACTACCAGAAAGCTCATACTTCTTTAAAGGGTAAGATAAATTATTCTGATCTAATAAATTTTGATTTACAATTTGAGGGTAGAGCGCCAGAAATAAAGGAAGTGCTTTCTTCTACTTCTTTAAATATCATAGCAATACCTGAGGGCGAGGTAGAAATAAAAGGATTATTAGCTGGTAATTTAAAAAATCCTGAAATCTCTGCGGAATTTAGCTTAAAAAAATTTATTCTGCAGGATTATTTAGTAGATGAAATAAAAGGAAAGCTAACTTTTCATCAAAACATCATTTATCTTAAAGATTGTTGGTTAAAAAATCGAGAAATTTGTTTAAACGGAAAAGGAGATATTACTTTGTCAGAATCAGGTTCGCCTAAAATTGATTTATTTTATCAATATGACTCTGTTGACCTTACTTGGGCGGCTAAGAATTTAAAGATTCCTTATCCCTTATCCGGACAGCTATCTGGGAGCGGAAATTTACAAGGTATGTGGCCAGAATTGACTTTAAAAGGGAATATACAATTAGAACAGATCGTTTACAATAATTACCCATTAGGTAAAGGTCAGCTTGTCTTTAGTCTTAATCCCCGACAAATTGAAATGAACAATACTACTGATAACCTGAATGGTAATCGGTTAGGAATGGCTAATTGGGCAGGTAGTCATTCTTATTCACTTAACCTGGAGAAATTTATTTTAAATAATGAGGTTTTAAATTTATCTGTTTTCGGAGAAATTGATTGGGGAGGAGATTATCAATTTTCCGGGGAAATAAATTTTTCTCATCAAAACCTTCCGGAGATGGTGGAATATTTTTATCCTTGTGATAATGAGAAAAATAATTTAAAGATATTTTTACCTTCAAAAATCATTGGAAAAGCCAATTTAGAAGGTGACCGATTGGAACAAAAGCTAACCCTATCTACCCTATTTACCCTTCCCCAACAAGAAGCAGAGCTTCCTACTAAACTGGAATCAACTATTAGAAGAGATAGCCAAGGTTTTACCATTTCAGATTTACATCTTGTTCAGCCAGGGGGAGAATTTGATTTAGAGGGGAACATTAGCCCGGATCAAAAGTTAGACCTTAACTTTAAGGCCGAAGAATTAGATCTAAATAAATTATTGAGCCTTACGCAGATCGAGGAAATGATTAAAGGTGTAATGAATATCCAGGGTTCTTGTAAGGGTACCATTAGCCAACCAGAAATTTCTATTATTACCCAGATTAGAGAGGGCTATTTCCGTGAACTTCAATTTGAAAATTTACAAAGTAATCTTTATTGGGATAGCCAAAGTAATATTATAGAAGTAAGGGATTTAATCGTTGACTCAAAACAGGGTTATAGCCTTCGGGCAAGAGGGAATCTTCCTTTAGCTGCCTTGAATATTTTTAACCGAAAAAATAAAGAGGAAGTTGCCCCTAAAAGTTTAATTCAGGATATCCCTCTGAACTTTCAGGTAAAAACGAACAATGCCGATATAAATATACTAAGACTGTTCTGGGAGGAAGCTTTTTCTGAGGTTTCTGGTTGGGTTGATATAGACTTAAATCTGACTGGAACCAGTAGAAAGCCATTAATCAATGGAGCAATAGAGGTAAAACAGGGGAAGATTATTCTAGCAGATTTACCTATAGAGATTAAAGAACTTAACCATAAAATAGAAATTTCTAATAACAGAGTGACAATTCCTTCAGTCCCATTTTTAATTTATGATCATAATTTTAGCTTTTCTGGTCAGTTAGAACTAAATAACTTTATACCTGATCAAATATCCATTATTGTGCGTAATGAAGATAAAAAATTTATTTATCAAGATATTATTGAGACTGAGGCTAATTTGCGAGGAGAAATTAAAGGATTATTTGTAGAGCCTGAGATTGAGGGACAATTAGTGATATCAAAAGGTAATTTAAATCTGGATAAATTAGCATTATTGCTGGCAGATGGAAGATCGGGGTATTCAAGCTTGGTAGCTCCTCACAATTTGAAGGGTAAGTTGAATATAAAGATTGATTTCAATGATCCTTTTAGCTTAAAACTACCTAATACTGAACTTTTTATCACTGGTAAAATAGATCTAAATGGTTCTCTAGCTCAACCCAATGTTCAAGGAAATATCCTGTTAAAAAGAGGGAATTTCATCTATTTTGAAAAGAAATTTGAGATTACTGATGGTCTAATTTCTATTAATGGTTTTAACGCCGAGGATATTGAAATAAATGCTAAAGCACAAACCATAGTGCAAGATGCTAAAATAATTATATTTCTTAGCGGGAACCTGATTAATCCTCGAATACGATTATCTTCCGAACCCCCCCTTAAAGAAACAGAAATTATTTCCTTATTGACTTTAGGCAGAAATATTGAAGGTCTTTCGAAGGGTGAAATTGATCAGCTTCTCTCTAAGGAAATAATTAATATTATTTTTCAGAGTTTGCAAATAAATATTTTAAAACGGATGGAGCGTGAAATAGCTGGTCAGCTAGGATTGAATTTATTAAGATTATCTGTAGATAACTTAATAACCTCAGATAATCAAACTCTTTTGTTTGAGGGATTAAATTTGGCAGATTTAACTTTAGAAGTAGGTAAAAATGTCGGAGAAAACTTATTTATTACTTATAAAACAACTTTAGATTTTCAAGGAGAAAAAAGTATGGGTATTAATTATAAACTTTCTTCCACCTTTAGCTTCAATACTCAGCTGGATACTTATTCTTTTTCCTTAAAAGAGAATAATTATCGATTAAAATTTGGATTGGAATTCAATTTTTAGAAAGTGAGGGGTTGGTAAAATGTTTTGGAAATGCTTAGTGAATAATATTTCATTTTTGATTGTATTAAGCTATCTATATAGTCTAATTTATCAGAAATTTAAAAATGTAAATGAAATAAAATATGCTTTATCTTCAGGAATGCTCTTTGGCTTAATAGCTTTAGCTGCGATGTTAACCCCTATGCATTATCTACCTGGCATTATTTTCGATGGTCGTTCTATCATTATTAGTTTAGGTGCATTTTTTGGTGGTCCACTTGCAGCTGTAGTTATAATAATAATCACCGCTACTTACCGATATTTTCTCGGAGGAAGTGGAGCCATCGTTGGCTGTATGGTAATAATTTCTTCAGCTGTAATTGGAATTATATATCGATATTTTCTAACCCCGGAAAAAGCGAGAAAAATTATTTGTTTGTATTTACTTGGTTTAACTGTTCATATTTGTATGCTGTTATTAATGTTGGCACTTCCAGAGAGAGCAGGAATTAAAGTAATATATGATCTAGGGATTCAAATCCTCTTATTTTATCCTCTGGCTACAGTTATAGTTGCAAAGATGTTAATAGATAGAAAAGATTTTATTGATTCTTTAGAAAAACTTACAGAAAGTGAGGAGAGATACAGATTACTTATAAAGAATCAAATAGATTTACTGGTTAAGATGGATACCCAGGGAAGATTTTTATTTGTTGACCCTTCCTATGCTGAAACTTTTGGTAAAAAAGAAGAAGAGTTATTAGGTAAAGAATTTATGCCTTTAGTGCACCCTGAGGATATAGAATTAGCTAAAAAATCTCGCGAAGAGCTTTATAAACCACCATATACTTGCTATTATGAACAAAGGACAAAAACAGTTTCTGGCTGGCGTTGGCTTGCCTGGAAAGATAAGGCAATTCTAGATAATGAAGGTAAGGTCTCGGAGATTGTTGGTATAGGGAGAGATATTACCGAGCAGAAAAAAATAGAAGAAGAGTTAAGAAAATTAAAAGATGATCTCGAAATAAAGGTAGCTCAAAGAACTGCTCAATTAGAAGCGAAAAATCGAGATTTAGAAGCCTTTACTCATTTAGTTTCTCATGATTTACGTGCACCACTTAGAATTATTAATGGTTTTGTCAATATTCTTCTCGAGGACTATACCAGTAAGCTGGATGAGGAAGGGAAACGGATTGGTAGGATTATAAAAGAAAATACCATTAATATGGGAAACCTGATTAACAGTTTGCTTGATCTGTCAAGGGTGACCAGGAAGGGACTCGATAAATCTTGGATTGATATGAAGGGTTTATTTAGAACGATATATTTTGAAGTTACTGATCAATTCCAGAGAAATAAAATCAAATTTGTAGTAAATGAGCTTAAAGATTGTTTTGCTGATCCTACTTTAATGAGACAGGTTATTACTAATCTTTTATCGAATGCAGTTAAATTTACTTCTCAGACAGAAGTACCTATAATTGAAGTAAAATGTCATCAGAAGAATCAAAAACTTATTTATGAAATTAAAGATAATGGAGTGGGTTTTGATATGAAATATAAGGATAAATTATTTAATGCTTTTCAAAGACTGCATAATATTAAAGAATTTAGTGGCACAGGAATTGGATTGGCTATTGTTCAGAGAATTATTAACGCCCATGGTGGTGAGGTAGGAGCAGAAGGAGAAGTGGGTAAAGGAGCGATGTTCTGGTTTTCTTTGCCCTTAAATCCCTCTGATGAGAAATAATTTGAAAAATTTTATATAAGCAAGGAGGTTAAGTATCTATGCAAAAGACTATGAAAAATGTTATCCTATTAGTAGAAGACAATCCTGATGATGCTGAATTGATTATTCGATCACTCAAAAAAAGTGGTCTGGTAAATGAAATATTTTTAGCTGAGGATGGGGAAGAGGCATTAGAGTTTGTTTTTGGTCAGGGTAGATATGCACAAAAATCCTATGTAGAGCAGATAAAATTGATTTTGCTGGACTTGAAACTTCCTAAACTTAATGGACTGGAAGTACTTGAGAAAATAAAAACAAACCCTTCTACTGTAAAGCTGCCTGTAGTAGCGTTAACCTCTTCTGATGAAGATCCGGATATCAATAAGGCTTATGAATTGGGAGTAAATAGCTATATAGTTAAGCCGGTCGATTTTAATGATTTTGTAAATACTGTTCATCAAGTCGGCCTTTATTGGCTTTTAGTCAATAAAACTCCCGAAAGGTAAAAGGTAAAGATTTATTATGGATAAAATAGTGAAAATATTATTAGTAGAAGATTTACCATCCGATGTTCAACTTGCTGAAAGAGAAATTAGTAAGGTTCTCAATAAATACCAGATAAAGGTGACCGAAAGAGAAGAAGATTTTATCGCCTTATTAGAGAATTGGAAGCCAGACCTGGTTATTTCTGATTTTAAGTTGCCTTCTTTTGATGGATTATCTGCCATTAAGATCACTTTAAAAAAATCTCCTTTTACCCCTTTGATTATTCTTACTGGATCTATAAATGAAGATACAGCGGTGGAGTGTATGAAAGCAGGAGCGACAGATTATGTAATCAAGGAACACATTAAAAGGCTTGGAACAGCAATCTTAAATGCATTAAAACAAAAAGAAATAAATATCCAGAAATATAGAACGGAGGAAAAATTAAGGGAAAATGAGGCAAAACTAAGACAGATAACTGATAATATCTCAGATATCGTTTTTACTATGGATATGAATTTTAATACCACTTATGTTAGCCCTTCAATTTATAAACTTACAGGTTTTGAAGTAAATGATTATCTGAAAAAAAACTTAGTAGAAAAACATCCTCCTGAAACCATAAAAATGTTTAGAGATATTATTAAAGAAGAACTAGAAAGAGAAAAAAATTCTCAAATTGAAAAAAATAGATCGCGCATTATTGAATTTAAACACTATACAAAAGATGGTAAATCTATTATTATGCAAAGCCATATTTCGTTTATACGTGATAAAAAAGGGAAGCCCATTGGCCTACTACAAGGAGCATCTAGAGACATTACTGACTTAAAGTATTCTCAATTAAAATTACGTAAGGCTATGGATGATATGATTAAAACCATTTCCAAAATTTCAGAAGTCAAAGACCCCTATACTGCCGGGCATCAACGCAAGGTTAGCCAGCTTTCCTTAAAAATTGCGGAAGAATTATATCTTTCCTCAGACCTAATGGAAGGGATAAAGATTGCAGCTCTAATACACGATATTGGGAAAGTTGGAATTCCTTCTGAAATACTGGTAAAACCTGGACGATTAAATGAGATAGAATTTGCCTTGATAAGAGATCACCCCCGACTAGGCTATGAGATATTAAAAGAAATTGAATTTCCTTACCCTATTGCTAAAATTATATTGCAACATCATGAAAGAATTAATGGAACTGGTTATCCCCTGCAACTAAAAGACAAGAGTATCCTTTTGGAAGCAAAGATTATTGGAGTAGCAGATGTGGTGGAGGCTATGTCTTCTCATCGCCCCTACCGTCCTGCTTTGGGAAACGAGGCTGCTTTAGATGAAATATTTAAAAATAAGGGTATTCTCTATGATTTAACAGTAGCGAATGCCTGTATAAAACTTTTTAAAGAGAAAGGGTTTAAGTTCGATTAAAAAAATTCTGCGAAGTCTGGGGCTTCTAATAGAAAATTTATCTATTATAGATGCTTGGCTTTCTAAAAATAAACTAAAAATAGAGCAGTGTCTAAGAAAGTTTTTTTTCGAACGAGCTAAAAAATCTTTTCATTATTATTTAGTGCTAAGAATGAAGCAAAAAGGATTGAGTTTTACAACTTTTTGATAAAATAATGACCAGGGAAAATAATTTACTGGTCATTTTTAAAAATTAGTTATTGTTGGATCATACTATGAAAAGGTTGAATAAAATATTTGATTGGCGCTTTAAAAAAATGGTTGAACTATATTTTGCAAAGCGCTATGGCAACAGTGGCGGTATTAATCACTCTGGTAGTATTGCACCGTCAAAACTTAGTAGTAGCTTCCCTGGCTGCGACTGCCTTTACCATTTTTATTATGCCTCATAATATTACCGCTTCTCCGCGGAATGGGATAGGCGGACACATTATTGGTATTATTTTTGGTTCTTTATTTGCTATAATTTCTGTAAAATCGGGATTGGAAAAGGATGTAATCTATGCTCTGGCGGTTGGTTGTGCAACATTAATGATGACTATTACCAATATGGAACATCCGCCAGCAGCTGGTACAACTTGGTTTCTGGGAAGCCTTACGTACGCTCCTTGGGTGGCCAAGGATAAACCGCAAAATGAAAGAACTTAAGAAAAATGGATATGAGGTGGATAATTTTATCTCTCTTATTGGAAACAACAATGAAACCTATACGATTGTCTATACCTCTAAAGATTTCAACCACTGGCAGACACATTTTCTGATAAATTTGTTTTTGTAGGCCCTTCCATTGAAGAAATCAAAAGCGACCATATAGATAAAAAAAGACCACTAATTTATATATCGCTAGGTACAGTACTCACTAAGAATAATGGTTTTTATTGGAACTGTATAAAAGCTTTGGGAGATAAACCGTTTGAGGTCATCATATCTATAGGCAAAGAAAATACGCTAGAATGGCTGGGAGAAATTCCTCCCAATGTGGAGGTGAAAAACTGGGTTAACCAGATTGAGATACTCAAAAGAGCTGATGTCTTTATATCTCATTGTGGAATGAACAGTGTAAATGAGAGCCTATACTTTGGTGTTCCGCTAGTGACCTTTCCTCAACACAGCGAAGAGGGATTGGTGGCAAAAAGAGTTATTGACTTAGGTGCTGGCATTCCACTTAGGAAGAATGACCCGGATCTGATTGATAAAGCTGTCCAGGAGCTACTGACCAATAAGTCTTATAAAGAAAAAGCCAGAAAGATTGGGGAGGGATTCAGGAGGAGTGGTGGAGCTAAAAGGGCAGCTACTTTTATTCTTGAGGTCATAGATAAAGAAAAAAATTAGATTAGTAATATTATTAGTTTTAAACAGAACCATTTGCAGTTTGATGTTTAGTGTAATTTCTTGTATTCTCGATAGGAGTAGATTCCAACATACAATAAAGCAATGAAGGTGCAGAATATAGCTAGTATAAAACTATATGTTTGGTTAATAATCCCGGCTAAAATAAAAATAAAGCCTATTAAAATAAAAACAAATCCTCCTACTCGATGTGTCTTTTTCCACACAGTTTCGTCTGCCAAAGTCCAGGGGAGTTTTATCCCGAAGGTATAATTTGGTCTAATTTGCCCCATATAATTTCCGATAACCATCAATAAAATTCCAACAGCCAGGGGAATGATTCTAGATATATTAAGTTCATAGCCCAGGGCAGATAAAATACTTATCCATTGAAGTAAGATAAAAAAGGGGATTAGGATATTTATCAAAATGGTGTAGGTTTTTTGATGTTTGAGGTATGAGTTTTTTCTCGGATCAATCTCTGGAATATAGATTAATAGTAAGTAGACAATTATAGGTAATAGGGCAGTTAAAAAGATAAAATTCTTATTCCCATAAGCATCTATTTCTCCCTTTATATTCCAGTGAGTAGGAATTTTTTCTGGTAATGCAGGATAAATTAAGATAGTTATTATTAAAGAAATAAAGATCAAAGTTATTAGTATTGAATTAATTTTAAAGGTCATTTTTTTCTCCTCTTTCTTTAAAATTATAAAACCACTTTACTATTTCCTGAAGTACGGTGGTATTTAGAGAATATAAGATATTTTGTCCTCTTTTTTCTCCCAGGATTAAATTACAACTCTTTAGTAGTTGGAGATGGTGACTGATGGAAGGTTTACTGATCTGAAAGTGTTCTGCTATCTCCCCAGCATTTAAATCTTTTTCAATTAATAATTCTAATATTTTTCTTCGCGTAGGATCGGAAAGAGCCTTAAAGATACTATTCAAGCGAATAATACCTCCTGATACAATTAGATATTTATATAATTAGATAAATATCTAAATAATATTATAAGAAAAAATTTCCAAATTGCAAGAGGAGAAAGAAAAAATTTGAAGACTATTTAATCTTTTTAAGATTAAAAAATTAATTTAAAAATTGATTAGTGATTAAAGAGGAATTTTATAACCTGATGTAGTAATAAATAAAAACATATTATAAATTAACTCTATAAAAATGAGTATTTACAGAGGTAATTAGGGCAGCTTGTGTTTACTATCAGTCTATTATTAATTAGGAAAGGAGACTAATTCTGATGGAAGAGACAAAAATTGTGAAAGGCTATCTCCCTGGTTCAATTGGAAGAGTGGTTCAGCTTCATGGAACTTATTATCATTTGCAATGGGGATTTACTCTTTTTTTTGAAGTTAAGATCGCTAGAGAATTATCTGAATTTTTGAGTAGATACAATGAAAAAAGGGATGGATTTTGGAATGTTTGGAGTAATGGGAATATTGAGGGTTCTATCACCATCGATGGGGAAGATGCTAAACAACAAGAAGCACACCTGCGCTGGTTTATTATTTCTGATGCTTTAAGAGGTCAGGGTTGGGGGAATAAATTAATTCGGGAAGCGATAGATTTTTGTCAAGAACGGAGATATAAAAAGATTTATCTCTGGACTTTTAAAGGTTTAAAGGCAGCAAGACATTTGTATGAGAAAAATGGCTTCCAATTAGTTGAAGAACATTTAGGCAAACAATGGGGAACAGAGGTTACCGAACAAAGGTTTGAATTAATTTTAAAAGAATAAAACTGGAAAGGATTACCTTTATGAAATTATTTGATAAATTTCTTATATAGATATACTTGACTTATTTTGTTATAATTTTTAATATATTATTAATTATGAAGTGAAAATAAAATAGATGAAAAATCTTCAATCTACCAGTAGGGGGAAAATACTATGCTAATAAAGAAAGTCTTAGACGCCATAGGGAATGTACCATTGATTCAACTGAACAAGCTATCTTCCGGAAATGTATTTGTAAAGGCAGAGCATTTAAATCCTGGGGGAAGTATTAAAGATAGGGTGGCTAAATATATTATTGAAAAAGCAGAAAAAGAAGGAAAATTAAAACCTGGTATGACTATAATCGAAGCTACTTCTGGGAATACCGGTATTGGAATAACCTTAGTAGGAGTGCTGAAAGGTTATAAAGTTATTTGTATAATGCCAGAAAATATGAGTGAGGAACGCAAGAAGATCATTCAAGCCTTTGGTGGAGAGATTATCTTTACTTCAGCTCAGGGTAGTTTAACTGAAAGTGTAAATAAATTGAAAGAGATTACCAGTAGTGAAGCAAGTAAATATTTTATTGTAAATCAGTTTTTCAATCCAGATAATCCTGAGACTCACTATTGCTATACAGCTCCCGAAATTTGGCAGGATATGAAAGGTAAAATAGATGTCTTCGTAGCAGGAGTAGGAAGTGGAGGGACTCTTCAGGGAATTGGAAAATTTTTAAAAGAAAAAAATCCAAAGGTTAAATTGGTTGCAGTAGAGCCAAAGAATTCAGCAGCCTTACTCCATCGAGAACCTGGATTGCATCAAATTCAAGGGATAGGAGATGGTTTTATACCAGACGTCTTAGATGTTAATCTAGTAGATATGGTTTTTACAGTAAGTGATGAAGATGCGATTGAAACTACCAGAAGATTAGCAAAAGAAGAAGGGCTGTTAGTGGGAACCTCTTCTGGTGCCAATGTCTTTGCTGCCTTACATGTGGACAATGGTAAAAATAGAGTAGTCACAGTATTACCAGACCGTGCAGAAAGATATTTTAGCACTGCTCTCTTATAAAAAATTAAATTTTAATTATTTAGAATATTGTTAGGCTTTTAAATTTTTAATATTTAGCAGCTTATATTCCGAGCAATTTGCACAAGAGGACGCTTTATGGTATTTCTTTTGTAGAAAGGTGCCCGTTTTTGTCATTAAACCTCCCAGATAATTTAGAATATGATGGAGATAAGAAGGGGAGGTTTTATTTTTTGTCTGTAGTTGTCGGATCATTCTTTCTGTTTCTGCTTCTTTGAGTAATTCATTCTGTCTGCTTTGGGCATACTGATAATAAAAAAACCAGTTTTCCATTTGTTTACCCTCCGTAAAAATATTTGACAATGAGTATAACCAATAATTATAATTATGATGGTTATAATATACCATAGAAAATATAACCTGTCAATACCTTTTTACTGGTTATAATTAAGGAGACTATTGGATGAAAGAAAGAAAAGAAGAAGAAAAAAAATGGAAAGTGAGTGGAAATCTTTGTTTGGATTTTATTAATACCTTAGAATGGAGAAACGATGAACAGAAAAAGATAGAATGGCTTCCTGACTTTTTGGCATTAATTCAGTGGAGTGAATATTGTAAGATCATAGATAATAAATATGCACAAAAAATAATCAAAAAAGCCTTGCGGGAACCGCAAGTAGCAGAAAGAACATACCATAAAGCCATAGAATTAAGAGAACTACTCTATAATATTTTTTCTTCCTTTGCCTTAAGTGGAAAAGTTTATCCTCAAGATTTAGAGAATTTTAATCAGCTTTTGACAGATTCTTTAGCTAAAGTAGGCAGAATTGTTCCTATTGTAGGAGGGTTTGCCTGGTCTTTTGATTTAAGGAATAACTCTCTAGAGTTCTTTTTAAGCCCTATAATTAAATCAGCTGTTGACCTTTTACTTTCGCCAGAAATAAGGCGAGTAAAACAATGTGCTAATAATGCTTGTGGGTGGTTATTTATTGATAAGAGTAGAAACAAAAGTAGGAGATGGTGTAGTATGGAAGATTGCGGCAATCGAGCTAAAGCGAAACGCCATTATTTAAGCAAAAAAAATAATAGTGTTAGAGGCTGAAATAGGTAAATCTAATAAATTGGAATGTGTTTAGAGTAAGTACAGCTTACCTGGGGAGCTTAATCTATTAAATACAAAAATTAAAATTCTTGTTTTTTACTTTAATTTAAAGTAAACTATTTATGAAAGAGAAGAAGGGTTCTTTTTAAGGTAATAGGGAATTCTTCTTTATTTTTTTATTTTGTAGCTTTAATTATTTTTATTCTTAGCAATAAAGAATAAATAATTAAGAAAACCTTGTTCCCGATAGATTGAGCCTCTTCTTTATTACTTAATTAAGCCAAAAAGAAGATGAAAAGAACTCTGCAAATTTTAGAGGAAGTTAGGTGAGGAAATAATAATGAGAGAGAAAAAAATTAGAGAAGCAGAGTTAGAAAGCCTGGATAAAATAAAGAAAAGAATTCAAGAATTAGAAGTATTGGATCTTCAACATCGGCGATTAGAAAAAACTTTATCTGAGAATAAACAGAAATTTAAATTACTAGTAGAAAATAGCCCAGAGGGAATTTTTATCGAAAACTTGTCAGGAGAGATACTGGAATGCAATCCTGCTGCCGCAAAGATGTATGGTTATAAGCAAAAAGAAATGATTGGATTAACGATTAACGATTTAGTTCCTGGGGAGTTTGCAAAAAAATTACCTAAAATAATTACTAAAAAAGAAACCAGTAAAGGAATTTATGAATTCCGCATAAGTAGAAAAAAAGATGGTACTGATTTTCCTACCAAGATTGCTACTAAAATTATTGATATTAATGGCGCTCCTAGATTATTAGCTTATGTTCGTGATATTTCCCGGGAAAAAACAAAAGAGAAAAAATTAAAAGAAGTTAGAAAATTATTTATGGGCCTTTTTAAAATTAATCCCCTGGCTCTGGTTTATTTAGATCAAAATTTTCAGATTATAGATCTGAATGATAGCTTTACCAAACTGTTTGGATATAAATTAGCTGAAGTGAAGGGTAAAAATATTTGTCAGGTATTATTGCCTATCCAGGATAAGACTAAAGAGAGTGAACTTGAAATTAACCATAATTTAAAGAAATATCTAAAAGGATCCAAATACACTGAGACAGTAAAAAGAAAGAAAGATGGAACTCTGATTCAGGTAGCATTCTCTAGTGCTAAGGTGACTATAGATAATCAACTTCGAGGAGTAATAATTATTTTTCAGGATATTTCCGAGCAGAAAAGATTAGAGCAAAGATTAAAGAAGCTTGACCAACTTGATGCCCTTACTGGTTGTTATAATATTGGTTATGGTTTAACTTTGTTAGAACAACAGACTAAGGTGGCGAAAAGAAATAAAACTCATCTTATTTTATTCTATCTGGATGCAGATAATTTTAAATTTATTAATGATAATTTTGGTCATCAAGAGGGGAATGTGGTCTTAAAAAATATAGCCCAATTATTAAAATCAGTTTTTAGGGAGGAGGATATTGTCTGTCGGGTTGGTGGTGATGAGTTTTTAATCATTTGTCCGGATAGTTCATCAGACAATGCCCCTAGGATTATAGAGAGAATAAAAGAAAATTTAGCAGAGTTAAATAAGCAGATAGATAAATCATATCGAATTGACTTTAGTATAGGTTTTTCCGATTATGACCCTATCAATCCCGAATCAATAGAGAAACTTATTCAATTAGCTGACCAGAGAATGTATGAAGATAAAAAAAATAAAAAGAAAATGTAACTAGAAATAACCTGAAATATTTAAATTCACTTAAATTTAAAGTAATAGGAGGCAAATAAAAGCGAAGGAAAGAAAAAATGAAGATATTAGCAATAGATTATGATGGGGTGATCTGTGATAGTGCCTTGAAATCTTTATTTATCGGACATAATGCTTATTGTCGATATTTTGGTTCTAGGGTAAAAGTAAATTTTGGGGGAGAATTATTTACTTTTAATAACTGGGAAGAGATAAAAAATAGATATAAAGTAGAAATGGACTATTACCGACAATTAAGGTCTTATATTGAATTCTCTGGTGATTTTTTCGTGATTATCAAGATAATAGAAGAAATGATTGAGATAAAAAATCAACAGGAATTTATCAATTATCGTAACCAACTTAGCTTCGATTATCATTTTTTCCAGGAAAAATTTTTTGAGGAAAGAGAAAGATGGCAAAAAGAGGATTTTGAAAAATGGTTTTTTCTTTCTCAGGTTTTTAAATCAGTAGTTCAGGGGATAAAAAAATTTATGCAGGAAGGGAAAAAAATAGTCATTGCCACTTCTAACCGTAGAGAATATATTTATCCTGAATTTCAAACAAGATACTTGGGTTTTGCTATGGATATCGAGGATATTTTTGATAAAAGTTTTGGACAGCACAAATCAGAGCATATGCAAGCTATTGCACAAAAATATGGTGCGAAGTTAAATGAGTTATATTTTGTTGATGACCAGCTTAGCTATTTAAGGGGAACTAATACTTTAGGAGTAAATGTTTTTTTAGCTGGCTGGGGATATTGTACCAAAGGGCATAGAAATGAAGCAAAAAAAGAAAGGATCATAGTAATCGAAGAAGAAAAAGATTTTTATCCTATTTTAAAAAAATTCCTAGATTAAGATCTCTAAACCTATTAGAAATAAAAGAATTAAATGACTAGTAAAAAATTTTTAGGATTGAATTATTAGTTTATTGAAGAAATAGAGGAGGAAGGGAAAGGTGAAAAAATTAAATAAATTAATTAACCTTTTTTTCTTCATTTTTATTCTCACAATTTTTCCTTTAATGGTTATTTATAGTCAGGATATTTCTATAGAGGAGCTTTATTTTCAAGGAGTTGATTTACTGGAAAATAAAAAAGAGTATCAAGAAGCATTAAAATGTTTTCAACGAATCATAGAAATGGATCCTAATCATATTGAAGCTTATTATCAGATAGGGCAAGTAATGAGAAATTCAGGTGAATTTGAAAAAGCGATTATTCATTATAAGCAAGCTATTAAGTTGAGACCCCAATATAGTTCAGCTTATTATGGATTAGGTCTTTCCTTTTTGGAGATTAAAAAAGTTAATGAATCTCTGGAAGCTTTTAAAGAAGCAATTCGTCATGAGCCTGATTTTGCTAGTGCCCATTATGGGCTGGGATTGGCTTATTATGAACTTGAAAGATACAATGATGCCATTTCTGCTTTTGAACAGGCTCTTATGCTTGCTCCACAGGATGCTCAAATCTATTTTAACTTGGGACTCACTTATGAGAAGATTGGCGAATATCAAAAATCAATTGATTATTTAGAAAAAGCGGTAAGTATTAATTCAGATTATGGAAATGCCTTTTATCATCTCGGTTTAAATTATCAGGAAATAGGTCAATATATAGACGCTATTAAAAACCTGGAAAAGGCAGCTACGTTGTTGTCAGATTCCTCTTATGAAATATATTATCTTTTAGGCTTCCTGTATCAAAAGATTGAAGATGGTAGGGGAGCGGCAATCGAAAGTTTTAAAAAGGCTACTCAAATTAACCCTCAATATGCTGATGCCTTTTTTTCTCTGGGCTGGTTATATAATCAAAATGGAGAATATGACCATACTATAGAGGCTTATAAGCAGGTTATTCAGATTGATCCAGAATATAACTATATCTACTACAATTTAGGCTGGGCTTATGTAGAAACCGAAGATTATACAAAGGCAGTAGAGGCATTCCAGAAGGCATTGGAAAAAAGTCCAGATGATGCTGATATTTATTATGCCTTAGGATGGACTTTTAGTAAACAGGAAGATTTTGAGAATGCCACCGATTATTTTGTGCAAGCTATTCGCCTTCAGCCTGATTACATTTACGCCCATTATGGATTAGGACTGATTTACCTTGCTCAAGGAGAGAAGGCTTTAGCTTTGGAAGAATATAAGATTCTTAAGAATCTGGATCAGAAGATAGCAGATCAACTCTTTGCATTGATTTATAAATAAATAACTCCCGCAAAAAGATTTTCTATCTCGAGTTTGATTAAGAAGGAGTACAAACAATTAATATAAAGGGAAAAGGTTCTGATTATTTTATATAGTATGAGTCATTCCTTCTATTCTTCTAATTATTGCACTAGTGATTAGGTTGATGTATTTTTTGGAAAGGAGTTAGGTTTAATCTTTTAGCAACCAAAAACATATATTAGAATAATACATACTATTAAGAGGAACAATTAATGAACTACTATGAAGAAAAGATAAAGAAGTATATAGAAACTAAAAAGATAAAGGCAGAGCATTTATCTTTTGAAACTTCCTGCCATTCGGTGGAAGAGGCAGCTAAAACCTTGAACGCATCAGCAGGAGACTTAGTAAAGAATATTTGCTTGCTTGATAAAGTAGGAAATTTAATTGTAGCCATAGTGAAAGGAGAGGATAGGGTAAGTACCAAGAGAATAGGAATGATTCTGGGTATTGATCCTCCCCGGATAGCCCAGCCAGAAGAGATTTTGGAAAAAACTGGTTATGTTTGTGGTGGAGTTCCTTCTTTTGGTTATCCAGCTAACTTCTTGGTCGATCCAAAAGTTTTAGAAAAAGAAATAGTTTATTCTGGAGGAGGTTCGGATAAATCTTTAATCAGGATTTCTTCTACAGAATTGGTAAAAGCCAATCAAGGTAAAGTAGTGAAAATAAGAAAATAGTTATTGCTATTTAAAAGTTACCAAGTAAAAACTATAACCTCTATAACTAGTATTTTTATTTTTAGAGAAAATTATATAAAGAAAAGGTAAAAATGAGCAGAAAAAAATACTTAAATCGATGGATAAAAAAATTTAGAACCCCAAAAAATACGCTGGATATTGAATTGGAACAGAAACAGAATAAAAAAAATGATGAAATTAAGGCCATAAAAGATACTACCACAGAGAAATACCATCTTAAAAGTAAAGAGGAGTTACTCCTTCAGAGCAGACTAGAATTTATAGGAATGTTTAGAAATTCACCCAAGCCTATAGTATATACCGACTTAGAAGGTTATATTTTAGAGGTAAATGGTCAATTAGAAAAACTTTTATCCAGCTCTCAAGATGAACTAAGGGGTAAAAAAATAACCCAATATCTGATTGACTATCCAGAACAAATATTAAATTCACGACAGAATTGGGAGAATATTGAAGCTACTCTTAAAAAAGAGAATAATCAGAATATCTTTGTTTCTATTTCTTCTTCGCTTAATCAGGTAAAAGGTAAAATTATTGGTAGAATATGGATTATAGATGAAATTACTGGTCGTAAATTTAACGAAAATCTTCATAAGGTATTATATAATATTTCTCGTTTAGCTAATTCTAATATCTCTCTGAATAAATTATATACTTTAATCCGTAAAGAGATAAGTACTTTTATTGATACTACTAATTTTTATATTATTTTATTCAACGAAGAAGATAATCAACTCTATTTTGCTTTTTATACTGATGAAACGGGCGAAAAAGAAGAAGTTTTTTTTATTTCCAAGGCCGATCTATCCAATAGTATATTTGGGTACATCTTTAAAAAGGGAAAATCTTTATTATTGAATTATCGTGAATATAAAAAGATGGTTGAACGGGGAGATTTTAATTCTTATGATGTTATTACTAACCAACAATCCTGGTTAGGAGTCCCCCTGAAGGTAGAAGATCGAGTAATCGGAGTAATGGCAGTAATAAGCTATACCAATCCCCAGCTCTATTCTGAAGATGAGGTAAAACTTTTAGAATTTATCTCCTCTCAGGTAGCTATTGTTATCGAACGTAAGAGAAGTGAAGAAGCCTTAAAGGAGAGCCAGCAAGAGTTTGCCAGTCTCTTCCAGAGTAGTCCTGAGGCCTTAGTCTATCTGGATGAACAAGGGAATATCTTAAATCTCAATCCCCGCTTTACCGAATTATTCGGCTATAGCTTGGAGGAGGTAAAGGGAAAGAATATCGATTCAGGAATCATCCATCCCCCGGATAAGCTCGAAGAAGGAAGAAACCTTTATGAGCAATCCTTACAAGGTCATTTCTATTTCGAGACCATCCGCAAGAAAAAAGATGGAACTCTATTCCCCGTAGCCATTTCTGGTTCCCGGGTTATAGTCGATGGTAAGCTAAAAGGTCTAATCGGGATCTTTCAAGATATCACTGAACGTAAGAAGATGGAAGAAGAATTAGAAAGATTAGCCCATTATGATGTCTTTACCGGTTGTTATACTCGGGCCTATGGCTTAATCCTCTTAGAACAGCAGATCAGGATGGCCAAAAGGAAGAATACCCCCTTACTTTTATTCTATCTGGATGTTAATGATTTTAAATCTATTAATGATACCTTTGGCCATCAAGAAGGGGATAAGGTCTTAAACCAAGTAGTCACCCTCTTTCAATCTACCTTAAGAGAAGTAGATATCATCTGTCGGATGGGGGGAGATGAGTTCCTGCTTATCTTCCCGGAGAGTTCTTTACAAGATGCGCCTCTGATTAAAGAGAGGATAGATAAAAATCTTAAGAAATTAAATCAGAAGCTAGCCAAGTCCTATAGTATAGGTCTTAGTATCGGTCTTTCCGCTTATGATCCGTCTAATCCTTTAACTATAGAGGAATTGATTCAAAAAGCTGATGAGAAGATGTATGAGGAGAAGAAGAGAAAAAAGAAAATGGAGTTTAAATAGATGGTATATAGAGAGCAGTAAGAGGAAATAGTCTCTTAATCTAGATGTTTGATTGGAATTTGCAGAAAAATAATCGGTAAAAATCATTCCGATAAAATAAAATATTTTAGAGGTTTGCAAAATGAAAAAGAGAAAAAGGATATTAGTAATCTTTGCCGGAGGAACTATAGCTAGTAGTTTTCGATTAAAAAATAGAACTACCAGTCCAAATAATCGAGCATTTGCTTCTCTTCATAGTGAGATAGAAAAATTTTTTACCGGCAAAAAAGTAGAATTAGTTTTTCAGGAACCTCTGGGTATTCCTGGTAAAGACAGTTCTAATCTAGGGCCAGAACATTGGATAAATTTTACTTCTCTTATTGTCCAGGAATTAAAAAATGAGCTTGATGGGGTACTTATCCTATATGGAACTGATACTATGGCTTATTTATCAGCCTGGCTTAGTGTTTGTTTCCCGGAAGTTCCTTTCCCTATAGTTATAACGGGGAGTCAACTAACTTTAGATTATACTCCAGATGATGTAATGGTAAATTTGCGTGGAGCAGCTCAAGTAGTCTATTCAGGTCTTCCAGGAGTATGGATTTATTGTAATTGGAAATTGATTCCTGGTATGCGTGCTCATAAAGCTCATGCTTTGCACCCGGATGTCTTTACTACCATAAATGGAGCACCAGTATATTTTAATCCTGATTGGGTGTTCAAGGAAAAATTTTCTAATTTTTCTCTTGAAGTAAAATATAGCCTTCTTCCAGAAATAGAGGCTATGTTCAAATACAAAAAGAGTAAAATAACCGATATTTGTAGAAAAGTAGACTGGATTATGTGTCTTCCCGGGATGGGGCTAGAATTGAATAAAGATAAAAAAATATTATGTATTTACGGTTTTGGAGCAGGAAATGCACCTTCTGAAATATTAGACCATATTCGTTCTTTTTATTCCTCTGGAGAGAAACCGGGGATAATTGCATGTAGTCAGGCAGAGGGAGACACTAAAAAACCGAAACATTATCAAGGAGTAGGTATTGGCTGGTTAGTGGAAGATGGGTTTAAGGTATGGAATCAAATGGATTACCCGGTAGAATTCATTCATTCTTTGGCTTGTTTTTCTCTATTAGTTTCTTATAATAATCCAGATTGCATTCTATCAAAATATTTAGAAAGTATTATTTAAAGATAGACAAAGCTATAAAAATAGAGTAATAAATTTTTTTATAAGAGACAAGGTACTAAGTTTTTAAATCAGTACGATAAGCGCCTACTGAATTAGCTAATTTCGAAACCTCTTCGGGATGGGCAAAAAGGGCACAAGGTGAGCCGTCAGTCTCTAATAAATGTTCATTTTTGCATATCTCTTTGAAAAGAGGACTGGCTAATGCTTCTCTTAAACTAGAAGAATTAAGGTTATGGGTGGCAAGGTTAGATACTGGACAAGGGGTAAGGTCCCCTCTGGAGGTAAGGTGGGCAAATCCTCTTCCTGCAGAAATACATCCACCAAAAATTTCTTCATCACCAGGAGAATGAATAATAAAAATAGGTTTATTGGTACGAAATCTGATGATTTGCCTTCTAAATTCTTTTCTTTCTTCAGTGGAAAGTAAAAGAGAATGATCTGATAAATTATCCTTTGAGAAAGAATTAGGATGATCTATTCCATTAGTTTTGAATTTATTTTCAGGTAGCTGAGGGATATATTCAATGAAAAATAGTATCCTGATATTTTGAGAAATTAAATTATCTATATTTTGTGGATTTGTCCAGTAACTATAATTCGCCCGAGTTATAGTAGAAGAAATACCGGTAGGTATTCCAAGTTTATCCAGGTAGTGAATAGTTTGAAAAGCCTTTTCATATACTCCTTTTCCTCTCCTCTGGGCAGTAAATTCATGGCTTCCCTCTACACTGACGATTACTGCTAAATTGGCCGATTGTTTAAGAAGTTTATAATCGGTATCAGTAATAGCTGTTCCATTGGTAAAGATGACGAAGGTCTGTTCTTTAAATTCAGTACAAAGTTTGATTAACCCAGGAAATAAAAAAGGTTCTCCACCAGCAATAATATATAAAAATACCCCTAATTCCTTTGCTTCCTCTATCACTTTTTTCCATTTATCATAATCTAAAAAGAGTGGAGAGCGATCTTTTTCTGCAAGTTTAGATGAGGGGTAAATATTTCCAGTAGTATGTGCATAACAACCAGTACAATTAAGATTACAATATGGGGTAATACTAATAATAAGGGTAGAGGGAACCTGTAATCCATCTTTGAGTTCTTTTTCTCTTATTTCCCTGGAATTAAGATAAGAACGGTACAAAGGAAAGTAATTTTTTAAATAACGAGGATAATAAATTGACCAGAGAATTAGTTTTTTTCTGATTTGAGGATTAATCTTTTGTAGAGTTTCCTGAAGCATATTCCATTTTTTTTGGTTAAAAAAATTCTTTACTGCTTGATAAGGCATTTAAATACCTGCTTTTTGATTCTAATTTATGAAGCCTAATTAAATTTATTAATTATAGCATTTTAATTTTCTAGATACAAGGTGTAAATTTATAAAGTTTTGAAGGGATAATTTTTCAAATAGAGCTAAAAGAGATTTTTAGTTTTAGAAATAAAAAATTTTCCCAATTTTCATAAGTTATTTTGAAAAAAAAGATAAAAAATATAGCTTTATAGATCAAAATAAAATTTTATTAAACGTGGATAGTGAAAAGAAGAGGCAGAAAAAGAATTTTTAAATTTTAGTAATTAAAAAATGAAAGATAATAAGGAAGATTTTTATTTTCAGTCTTTTTTTATTTTTTTATTTAATTTTTTATATAACTGTATCTATTAATTTTAGATATCAAGGATTAATCTTGGGTTAATTAGATAGCTATTATAATCTTACCTTTCTTAGATATTTTGCAGCATCTTCAGGATTAGTAGGATTAATATAGAAGCCTGTACCCCATTCAAAACCAGCTACTTTGGTTATTTGAGGGGTAATCTCTATATGTAAATGATAATAAGGAAGATTTAAGTTTTCCCGGGGGGTAGTATGAACCATCAGGTTAAAAGGAGGATTATTTAAAGTCTTATTAAGTCTCTGTAATGTTCTTTTTAGGATTAAAGCTAGACTAGAAAATCCTGTTTTGGTAATCTGAGTATAATCAGAAATATGTTTTTGGGGAATAATCCACAACTCAAAGGGAAATCTAGGGGCAAAAGGGACAAAGGACACAAAATCATCATTTTCTTCAATTATCCTCAATTTACAGCTAACTTCTTGTTTAATAATGTCACAGAATAGACATCTTTCTTGATCTTCGAAGTATGCTTTGGCTACCCTTATTTCTTCAGCTACTGTTATTGGGATAATGGGGAGAGCTATTATTTGGGTGTGAGGATGTTCAAGTGATGCACCAGCTTGGGCTCCTTTATTCTTAAAAATAAATATATATTTGAATCTTTGGTCTTTTCTGAGGGTTATCATTCTATCTTTCCAACAAGATAAAATTTTCTCAATTCTTTTTTCTGGCATACTATCAATTTCTTCATTATGGTTTGGTGTCTCGATTACTACTTCATGGGCTCCCACACCATTCATCATTTCATATAATCCTATATTTCTTATCTTTAATTCTCCTTCCATTCTTAGAGCAGGAAATTTATTTGGAACTACTCTTATCCACCATCCTGGCTCATCTTTTTTAGTATCAGATTTTCTATAACTCATAATCTCAGGTGGAGTCATCTTTTCATTTCCAACTTCAAAAGGGCATTTAGCAAGATCGGTTTGCATTCTTTCTTTTTCAAATTTATAGTTAGTAGGTCGTAAAGCCCTTTCGGTAGAAATAATGACCCATCTTCCTGTTACTGGATCTTTCCTTAATTCAGGCATATAATCCTCCTCAAATTATTCTAATTAGATTAAAATATTTAGTTTCAATGCTACATTTTCAATGGACAAGGTAAATATGAAGCTAAAATTCTAATACATTTTTAATTACAGTTTACCTGTAATTTATAAGCTTGTCTGGTTAGATCTTTGGTTTTTATAAAAAGCGAAAAAGAAAAGATATTTAATATTTTTTTGATTTTATTTCTCTATAAATTTCTTAAAGTTTATATATTTCTTGATAAATATTATAAGAAAAAAGCCCTAAAGCATAAAGATAGTTCGGGCAAAATATCTTTGATTATCTATGAAAATTCACTTATTTTTTACTTTACATAACTTTATTTTCCGAGAAATTTTAGACCGGTAAGGAATAATTTTCCAAGGTATTATAGATAGTGTTTTTATTATAATTAATTTTAAAAGATTAGGCAATGAAAGTGTAAATTTGCATAGTTTATCTCAAGAAATGTTATGGTCTAATATTAGTGGAGAGATTTTTTTACCTTAATATTATTTTCTTAATAAAAAATGGGCGATTTATTTTAATGTTTAACTATTTTACTTTAAAATATTTTATGGTATTTTACAAAAGTGTGATTTTATTAAATATACTTAGCACATAAATTTTGTAGGAAGTAGATAATGACAAACCATCCAACAGGATGGAACGTAAAGTGATTATTCTAAGACTTTTTTAATTATGATGACCAGAATACTAACTGATTTTTTTGGGTATTTATTAAGCAGGGTGAATATTAAGGTTTTTTATAGAATAAAATCTTAAATATGACTTCCAAGTTTTTAAATTATTGAAAATAAAGAAAAATAAGAGTGGCAAAAAAGAGATGGATCAAATAAATAACCGGAAACTAATTTAGCAGGAAAAGTTAAACAAGATCGAAGAATTAAAAGTAATGATTAAAGAGATTGAAAACTTGACTAACGAATTACCCGGTGATACTTAACAGGCTATCCAATATCCCTAATGGCTTCAAAAATATTCTTCCTGTTTTCCTTTCGATTACAGGATGATTAAAGAGAGGGAAGCTATTTTCTCTCTTCAGGATAATAAAATGACTATTTTAGATTTTTTATTCTATAATGGAAAATTTAAAAATATAATCTCCATAATTCCTTATACTTTAATTATTATTGATGATTTGCATAGAATTGTACTTTGCAATAAGATGGCAGAAAAAATGTATGGCTTTTCCTCATTGGAAGTTCAGGGACACTGAAAATATCTTAAATATTTTAATTAAAATACAGGAATTAAGAGATCACTACACTACTGAATATTCAAAAAGAGTTACCAAACTATCCATAGCTATAGCTAGAGAGTTATAGCTGTCCAGACCAAGGATTGGGTTTTTAAAGGTTGCTTCGCTTTTATATGATATTAGGAAAATAACTATTCCTATGGAGATATTAAATAAACCCTCGGAATTATCTCCCTCTGAATTTGAATTAATAAAGAATTATTGTAATGCAGGTTTTTAAATTTTAAAAGAGGTAGATTTACCTCCTGTGGTTAGGAAATTATTTTACCTCATCTTGAAAGGATAGATGGCTCAGGTTATCCTCGAGGTATATAGGAGAATAAAATCTTGAGAAAAGCCAGGATTAGCCATAGCCAATGTTATGGAAACGCTGGTTTCTTATCAACTTTATCGACCTACCTTGGAATTGACACAAGTTCTGCAAGAAATCTGGCAACAAAAGGGTAAACTTTACGATGTAGAGATAGTGGAGGTTTGCCTCAAGGTTTTCCAAAAAAATAAATTTAATTTTTAATTCTCTTTTTAAAAATTATTTGTCCCTCAGTAACACCACCAATATGTTATAATAAAATAGATTATCTTTATTTATTGCTAACTAAAATAGATTTTTCAATTTAGCAGAAGGGGGAAGGAGAATGAGAAAAACAAAGATTGTTTGCACTATCGGGCCAGCTAGTAATTCTTATGAAAAGATTATGCACTTAATTAAAGAAGGTATGGATGTGGCTAGATTGAATTTTTCTCACGGCAATTATGAAGAGCATTTGATGGTAATAAACTATATTCGTAGAGCATCAGATCTTCTTGATAAACCAGTCGCTATCTTACAAGATTTGGAAGGTCCTAAAATCAGAATTGGAAAGATTAAACAAGGAAGTATTCTTTTAAAAAAAGATGCTCAGTTTATTCTAACTACTCGAGGAGTGGCAGGAGATGAAACAGAAGTTTCAGTTACTTACTTAGATTTACCCCGTAGTATCAAAAAGGGGCAGCGTATTTTTTTAGCTGATGGCACTATGGAACTAAGAGTAAAAGAGATTACCTCTACTGATATTATTTGTAAAGTTATTAAGGGAGGAAAATTAAGCTCCCATAAAGGGATAAATATTCCTGATCTAAGCACAAGGATTTCATCTTTAACTGAAAAAGATTATCAAAATATCTTATTTGGTATTAAACACAAAGTGGATTTTATTGGTTTATCTTTTATTAGAAACGCAGAAGATATTAATAAAGTGAAAAATATTTTAAAGGATAAGGGCGCAGAAGATATTGCCTTAATCGCCAAAATTGAAAAAAAAGAAGCAGTAAAAAATCTAAAAGAGATAATCGAGGTAGTGGATGGAATAATGATTGCTCGAGGAGATCTGGGAGTGGAAATTCCTTTGGAGGTAGTTCCCTTAGTTCAAAAAGAGATTATAAAACAATGTAATATATTAGGAAAACCAGTAATTACTGCTACCCAAATGCTAATGTCTATGGTTAACGAGGTTAGACCCACTCGGGCTGAGGTTAATGATGTAGCTAATGCTATATTAGATGGAACGGATGCAGTAATGTTATCTGAGGAAACCGCAATAGGTAATTATGTGTTGGAAGCAGTAAATACTATGCACAAGATTGCATTGCGAACCGAGAAAGACATAAATCATGAGAATATTCTAAGAGATAGATCTTTTTCGGTAAAACCTACTAATCCTGATGCAATTAGTTTTGCGACCTGTCAGATTGCCCTTGAATTAAAAATTAAAGCTATAATTACTTTTACCTTTTCTGGAAGCACAGCTCGTATGGTTTCTAGGTATCGTCCACCTGTCCCCATAATTGCTGCCAGTACGCAGGATGATACAGTGAGAAAACTTTCTCTTAGCTGGGGAGTATACCCCTTCAAATCAGAAGATTTAGAAGATACGGATGATATGATTGAGAAATCTAAACTGATTGCTTTAAAAACTGGTTTAGCACACAAAGGAGACAAGATAATTATCACCGCTGGGATTCCTTTTAAGATTCCAGGAACTACTAATTTATTAAAAGTTGAAACCTTATAACTTTGAATTGGTTTTTATATACCTTAATTCGTATTGATGAAAATAAAATTGAGGGGAGCAAAGAAGATGAAGGCAATGGTATTAAAGGAGATTTCTTCTATACGAGAAGATACTTTAAAACTAGAGGATCTACCTATTCCTGAACCTGGATTTAAACAGATATTAGTGAAAGTCTTGATTTGTGGTGTATGTCATACTGAATTAGATGAGATTGAAGGAAGAGTATCCCCCAGCAAACTACCCATTATTTTGGGACATGAAATTGTGGGTAGAGTAGAACAATTAGGTCCTGGTATAACTAAATTTAGAAAAGGAGATCGAATAGGTATTTCCTGGATTAATTGGGCTTGTGGAGAATGCTATTTTTGTTTCCATCAACAGGAAAATTTATGCCTTCGAGCTAAATGGACGGGAAAAGATGTAGATGGGGGATATGCTCAATATACGGTAGTTTCAGAAGAATTTGCCTATGCTCTGCCTGAAAGATTTTCTGATGGAGAAGCGGCACCTCTGCTTTGTGCAGGGACAGTAGGTTATAGAGCTTTAAAACTTTCCGGCTTAGAGGATGGTAAAGTTTTGGGTCTATATGGATTTGGAGCTTCCGCGCATATTATTATTCAGGTAGCTAAATATCTTTATCCTGATAGTAAAGTCTGTGTCTTTACTCGACCAAATCAGAAAGAACATCAAGATTTAGCTAAACAGTTAGGTGCGGATTGGATTGGTACTACTGGAGATACACCTCCATTAAAATTAAACTGCGCTATAGATTTTACTCCAGTTGGAATTCCGGTTAAAGAGGCTTTGAGAAATTTAGAGAGAGGTGGAAGATTAGTAATAAATGCTATTCGCAAAGAAACTCCTATTCCTGAATTAGATTATGCTTTGCATCTTTGGCATGAAAAAGAGATAAAAAGTACCGCTAATGTAACTAGAAAAGATGCCCAAGAATTTTTACCTTTAGCTGCCCAGATACCAATTGTACCTAAGATTCAGGAATTTGAATTAAAAGACGCAAATAAAGCTTTAATTCTGGTTAAAGAAGGGAAGATGCGGGGAGCAGGGGTATTGAAAATAGGTGATTAATGAAAATATAAAGACCAGGGAGCTACAAGAAGGTCTGACCACAAGTAATCTTGATTATTGATAAAATAATAAATAAAATTTATAGATAATTTGCTCCTATAACATAACTAGGTTAGGAGTGCTCAAATGGCTAAATTAATCTTTTTAGGAACAAAAGGGGATATTGAAGAAGAAAATACTCACCACCGATATCATTCTTCAATAATCATAGAGGAAGATGATTTTAGATTGTTAATTGATTATGGCAGGAAACATCCACTGGAATTGGGAGAGATTAAAGCGGATGCCATTCTAATTACTCATGCTCACCCAGATCATTATATCTGGTTAGAACAAGATATAAAAACCCTAATCCCGACATATTTAACAGAAAAAACTGTTAATTATGGGAAATATAAACCGATAAATTGTAAAATAATTCAGAATAACCAGATCTTTCAAATTGGTCCTTTAGAAATAATTCCTTATCCGGTATTGCATTCCCTGAGATGCCCAACCGTAGGTTTTAAGATAAAAACTTTAGAAAAATTTTGTTTAGTCTATAATCCAGATGTGGTGGATATTGTTGAAAAAGATAAGATTTTAACCGGAGTAAATCTTTTTATTGGAGATGGTTCATCCTGGAAGATTAATTTGGTTAGGCGGAGAGACAGTCAGTTTTTTGGTCATACTCGTATTACTACTCAGTTAAACTGGTGTAAAAGATTTAAGATTAAAGATAGCATCTTTACTCATTTAGGGAAAGAGCTATTAGAAAAAGAAAGAGAATTTTCAAAGCAATTTTCTGAAGTGAAATTAGCCTATGATGGTATGGAGATATGGATCTAATTTTTTTAATTGCAGTTATCGTTGTTTATAATTATAATTTAAGATATAAATTATATAAAAAATATATTTAAGGGGTGGAAAATGAGAGACAGTGCCAAGGTTTACTTTACTGATTTGAGAGCAAGATCAGGAAGAAATTTATTAGATAAGTTGCAGGAATTAGTAATCAAAGCTGGGATTAAAAAAATTGATTTTCAGGATAAATTTGTGGCTTTGAAAATACATTTTGGAGAACCGGGAAATCTTGCCTACCTTAGACCAAATTATATAGCCTGCGTGGTAAAATTGATTAAAGAATGTGGTGGAAAACCATTTTTAACCGATGCTAATACTTTATATCACGGGAAAAGAGCTAATGCTATAGATCATTTAAATACCGCTATGGAAAATGGATTTAATCGCATTACCGTAGGATGTGATGTAATAATTGCTGATGGCTTAAAGGGCACAGAATACTATCCTGTCCAGGTTCATAAAAAACATTTTCGGGTTGCCAAGATTGGTCTGGCTATTGCTAATGCTGATATTATTATTTCTTTAACTCATTTTAAAGGTCACGAATTAACTGGCTTTGGAGGAGCTCTAAAGAATATTGGGATGGGAAGTGGCTCTCGAGCGGGGAAAATGGAGATGCATTCTAGCTCTAAGCCAAAGATAAATCTCAATAAGTGTACAGGTTGTGGACAATGTGTCAAGAACTGTGCGCAGGAAGCTATTCATTTTAATAGAAATAAAAAGGCAGAGATTGATTATCAAAAATGTGTCGGATGTGGCCAATGTGTAGCAGTTTGTCAATTTGGAGCAGCAGTTGCTGGACCAGGAGAAAAAAATAATATATTGCAGGAAAAGATTGTAGAGTATGCGTATGCAAGCTTAAAAAATAAACCCCATTTTCATATAAGTTTTATTATGAATGTATCTCCTTATTGTGATTGCTGGGATTATAATGATATGGCTATTATACCTGATCTAGGAATATTAGCTTCTTATGATCCGGTGGCGTTAGATAGGGCTTGTATTGATCTGGTAAATCAAGCTCCCGCTATTCAGGGTTCTGTTTTAGAAGAAAGGGGATTTAGTACCGGGAAAGATAAATTTAGTACAATACATCGTAGTACCGATTGGAAAGTAGGATTAGATTATGCTGAGCAGATTGGCCTGGGAACACAGAAATATGATTTAATCATAGTCGATTAAAAGTGAATTATCAAACCTAACAAATTAAAGACAAAAATAAGTTAGTCAAGATTAGTTGATTAATTATGAATAAAAAAGAAATTATTGCTAAAACTGAAAACCTAATTAAGGAGATTCTTGCTAAGGAGAATACCGGTCATGATTGGTGGCACATCCATCGAGTTCGGAAACTAGCTCTAAAAATAGCTCAGCAAGAAGGAGCTGATTTATTTTTGGTAGAATTATTAGCTCTTCTTCATGATCTTGGAGATTATAAATTTTTTCAGGGTGATGAAAGAGCAGGAGGAGAGAGAATAAGAGAGTTGCTTTCTTCTCTAAGAATTTCATCGTCTTTAATTAATAAAGTTATTGCTATGACTTCTCAAATTTCTTTTATGCATACCTTACCCCAGAAAGATAAAAAAGAGAAGAAAAATGATTTTTCTCAAATAGAAGATTCTAAAGAACTAAAAGCAGTAATTGATGCAGATCGCCTTGATGCTATTGGTGCCATAGGGATAGCCAGAGCATTTACTTATGGAGGATTTTATCATCGACCTATCTATGATCCATCTATTAAACCTAAAAAAAATATTACTCAAGAAGAGTATAAGACCAGTACTGCACCCTCCATCAATCATTTTTATGAAAAATTATTGAAAATTAAGCATATGATGTATACTCCTTTAGGAAAAAAAATGGCTCGAAGAAGACATCGCTTTTTAAATCTTTTTCTTAAACAGTTTTTTAAAGAGTGGAAAGGCAAGATGTAAAAAAAAGTGCCAGGCACTTTTTTTTACATTGGGGGGAGGAGAAGAAATATTGGAAAAAATAAAGGATACGACCATAATTTTAATTAGACATGGAGAATGCGAAGGTAATATTAAAGGGATGTTTCGCGGAAGATCGGACTTCCCTTTGAACAAAAGAGGTTTAGCTCAAGCTCGAGATCTAGCAAAAGAATTAAAAAGTTTTCCTATCAAATATATTTTTACCAGCCCTCTACTTAGAGCCATGCAAACTGCAGAATTGATTGCCTGTGAACATAATTTGGAAATCAAGATAGAAGCTGGATTAAATAATATTGAATTGGGAAGCTGGGAAGGACGATTAATGGAAGAGATTGCGAGCCTATTTCCTCGAGAGTGGGATCTTTGGTTGAATAACCCAGAAAAGCTAAAATTAAAAGGTATGGAGACTCTTTCCGAAGTACAAAAAAGGGCTAAAGATTGTTTAGATAATCTAGTTTATCGACATTCTGGAGAACTTATAGCGCTGGTTTCCCATAGAGCAGTATTGAAACCCTTAGTTGCGGCTTGTATTAATATTTCCTCTCCTTATTTTTGGAAGATCCATTTTGATACTGCCTCTTATAGTATTTTAACCCATAGAGAATCGAGAGGTTATTGTTTGATGCAGTTAAATCAAAACAAACATTTAAAAGAGTACTATACCGAAACAGCTTAAAGTAAAAGAAAACTTGGAGGCCTATTTATGCCATATTATTCTTTTTCTAAATTGGAAACCTTTGAAAACTGCCCACTTAGATATAAATTTAATTATTTAGATAAAATTAAACGCGATGAGGAAAGTATAGAGGCATTTTTAGGTTTATGTTTTCATGAAACTATGGAGAGATTATACCAAGAATTAAAATTTAGAATAATATCTTTAGAAGAACTAATTGATTATTATAATGACCTTTGGAATAAAAATTATCATGAAAATATTTTTATTGTAAAAAAGGAAAGATGTAAGGATGATTATCAGAAATTAGGAGAAAAATGTATTGTAAATTATTATCATAGATATTACCCTTTTAATCAAGGTAGAACATTAGCCATAGAAAAAAGAGTAGAGATTGATTTGGATGGAAGTAAAACATATTTGCTTCAGGGTTTTATCGATCGAATAGATCGTTTAGATGATGGGACTTATGAAATTCATGATTATAAGACTTCTAGCTATTTACCTGAACAAAAGGAAAAGAACGAAGATAAACAATTAGCTCTTTATCAATTAGGTTTAAAGAATCTTTGGAATGATGTGGAGAAGGTAAATTTAGTCTGGCATTATGTTGTTTTTGATCAGGAGATTGTTTCTACCCGCTCTACAGATGAATTAGAGAACCTAAAATCTGAAACTATTTCTTTAATTAAGAAGATAGAAAACACAGAGGAATTTTTACCTAAAGAGAGTAATCTTTGTGCCTGGTGTTCTTATATGGATTTATGCCCCTTAAAAAAACATCAGCAGAAAGTCGAAGAATTAAGTTTAGATAAATTTTTAAAAGATGAGGGGGTACAATTGGTAAATACTTACGTTAAACTTGATATGAAGAAGGCAGAATATAAAAAAAGGCAGAAAGAGATTGAAGAAGAATTAGAAAAATTGAAAAAAATAATCATTGAATATGCAAAACAGGAAGGGTTGGAGGTAATTATAGGGAGTGATTATCAATTAAAGATTTCTGAGAAGAAAAAAATATCCTTACCGACCAAAAATAGCGATTCCTGGAAAGAATTAGAAAATATTTTGAAAGAGATTAACAAATTAGAAGAAGTCTCCACTCTGGATACAATCGTCCTGGTGAAAAAAATAGCGGAAAGGGAATGGGAGGAAGATATTTTAGAAAAAATTAAGGAGTTTTATCAAGTTGAAATAAAAAAGTATGTAAAATTATTAAAGTTAAAATGAAATAAGCCTAATTTTATGAAAGAGGTATCAAGGTGAAAAAATATCAAAAAAAGGTTTCTCCTCAAAAATACAAAGTTTATTTAGGATATTTGGAAGGGATAATCTCCATTGTAGCAAATACTTTGCTGTTTGGATTAAAATATTGGGTCGGAATGAAAACCTTTTCCGTTGCCATTATTGCTGATTCCTGGCACACCCTTTCCGATTCCTTAACTTCACTAGTAGTTATCCTTGGCTTTAAGCTTTCTGCTAAACCAGCTGATAAAGAACATCCTTATGGGCATGGACAGGCAGAGATTGTTAGTTCAGTAATTATAGGTACTTTATTAGCTGTGGTGGGAGTTAAATTTTTAGCTGATTCAATAGAAAAATTTATTCTTCATCAACCTGCAATTTTTGGAAATTTGGCTATTTTAATTTTTGTAGTTTCAGTCATATTGAAAGAGGGAATGGCACAATTTTCTATTCAGGCAGGCAAGAAGATAAATTCACGTTCCCTCATAGCAGATGGCTGGCATCATCGGAGTGATGCCCTGGTATCATTAATTATTTTAGTAGGAATTTTTATGGGTAAGTATTTTTGGTGGATAGATAGTATTCTGGGTATAATGGTTTCTTTGGTGATTTTTTATACTACCTTTGTTATTTTAAAAGAATCTATTAGTATTTTAATTGGTGAAGAGCCAACTGAGGAGTTTAAGGAAGAGATTAGAAGGATTGTTGCAGGGAATGTTCCTCAGAATGTAAAATTACACCATCTTCATCTTCACAAATATGGTGATAATCAGGAATTAACTTTTCATATCAGGTTACCAGCAGAATCTAGATTAGATGAGGCTCATAAAATTGCGGAAAGATTAGAAAAAAAGATTAAAGAAGAAAAGAATATTGAAACTACTATCCATATCGAACCACTTAAAGTTAAAAAATAGACTAATACAATTCTGGGGGGAAAAGAAGCAATCTTAAAAATAAGCTTAAGGGTAATTTTGATGAATAAATCAAATAATAAATATTAACTTAAATTTATAAGTTTTGGTAGATTTATTATTTACAATTTATTAATTTTAGTAGAGAAAAATCGAGGTGATAAAAAATAGGAATCTTTTTATAAGGAGATTTTTATGAATAAGATTACAAATAAATCGAAAAAGATAATTGAACAGGGGGGAAAGGTATCAGGAGAGACACCAGGGAAAATATTGAATTTAGAGCAAAAATTGAATAAAAGTTATAACCTGCAAAAGAAAATTATTACAGAAATGGCTATGCTGATTTCCAAGTTAATAGAATTTAAAGATCCTTATTCTATTGGTTATCAACAAAAAGTAGCCAGACTTGTGGTGGCTATTGCTCGCATAATGAAACTACCTCAAATTAAAATTGATGGACTTAAAGTTGCTGCCTTCATTCATGATATTGGGAAAATTAGTTTACCCTCAGAAATTATTGTAAAGCCAGAACAGCTAATAGATGCTGAACTAAATTTAGTTAAAAATTATCCCAAAATAGGATATGATGTTTTAAAGAAAATGAGATTTCCTTGGCCAGTGGCAGAGATTGTTTATCAACACCAGGAAAGATTAAATGGGTCAGGTTACCCGAGAGGTTTGAGGAGTAAAGAAATTTTAATAGAAGCAAAAATTTTAGCAGTAGCTAAGGTGATTGTAGCAATGACTTCGATTAAATCTTATCGATCTGCTTTTTCCATTGAAAAAGCGTTGGAAGAGATATCCAAAAATAGAAATACCTTATTCGATGGGGAAGTAGTAGATGCCTGCCTTAATCTTTTTCGTCAAAAAAAATTTAATGCTAAGATTAAAAAAGACCTATAAAAAAAATAAGTAAATATTTTGGAAATAGCATTAAAGTTACTAAATTTAATGGACGATTATTTATCACACCAGTGAAGAAAAAATCATATCTATAAGTGGAGAAAATGTTAATCAGGTAAAATATAAATGGGTAAGATTGTGAATGAAATAAAAATAAATTTAAAGATTATTTTAATAATTTTACTAATAGCCTTAATAATAAATTTATGGATGACCTACGAAATTTTTGCCAGTAATGATGAATTAACAGAAATAGAATCTAAACAGTTAAAAATACTTTACTTATCTAAACTTTTAGAAGAACACCCAAATTCTTCAGTAGAGATCAAGACGAACCTGGATATTTTTCAAAAAGGATTAGAGTTTTATCAACAAGGTGATTTTCAGCAGGCCATTCTATCCCTTTCTACTATCCCATATACTACCCTTAATATACCACTTTACATTAAAAGTCAGTTTTTATTAGGAGAAGGATATAAAAAAGTTGGTGATTTTAATAAAGCAGTTAATATATATCAGAATTTAGCAGAAAAAGATCCTCTTTTGACCGATTATTCTCTTTTTTATCTGGCAGATACATTCCATTTAAAGGGAGATATTTCTCAAGCCATAGAAATTTATAGGAAGATAATTATAGATTATCCCCAAAGTATAATTCTTCCACAGGTTAACTATCAGATTGCTTCTCTCTATCTTGAGCTAAAAGAGCTTGATTCTGCCTTAGTTTACTTTAAAAATTCATTAGAAATTTCGAAAGATGGTAATTTTAAGGCTATGGTTTTACTTGAACTTTCTCGACTGTATTGGCAGGAAAAGAATTTTTTAGCTGCTTTAGATTGCCTTTATGCAATTTTGGAGGAAGGTTATTCCTGGCCAAGAGGTTCAGAACCGGAAGAGCTATTAGTTAGATATTTTTTCGAACTGCAAGAAAATAAAGAAGAAATTAAGCTCCCTTATCCCATAATGGTAAAATGTGCAGATATATTATTTAAGTATCGAAGGTATAGACAAGCAGAAGATTTATACACCAAAATTATTGAAACTTTCCCTCAAGCAACTGATTTAGGAGAAATTTATTATAAATGGGCTAGAAGTTTATACTTTCAAAAAGAATATGAAGCAACTTTAAATCTATGTGAGGATATTATAAGGCTATTTTCAACTAATCGGGAATTGAGAATTAAAGCAGATTATTTTGGGGCAAATTCCTTGCTTGCTTTAGGTGAAAGGGATGAGGCTATAAAAAGATATCAAAAAATTATTGATGGATACAAAGAAGGTTATTATGTTCGCCAGGCTTATCTGAGATTAGCAGAGACATATTTTAGATCTGATGAAAGAACGAGAGGAATTTCTTTGTGGAAGGAACTAATAGAAAAATATCCACACACCGATGAAGCAGCTTTTTCTTTATGGAGCTTAGCTCGTCTTTATATTCAAGAAGAGAAAGATACTGAAGCATTGGTTTATTTTCAGAAATTATCTGAAGATTATGATAATACTCAATGGGGAGATGATGCTCTTTTCTGGACAGGTAAAATCTTAAAGGAGATAGGTTCAAAAGAGGAGGCAAAGGTGATTTTTGAGAGGTTAATTCAAAAATATCCTTTAAGTTATTACGCCGAAAGAGCTATCCAACTAGAAGATAACCTTAATTTCCCCTGGTTTTTTTCGATACCTCTGAAAGAAAATTTTATAAATTTAGAGGATTTTTTACAGAAATATGGTAACATAAAAGAAAAAACCAGATTATCTTTACTGAAAGCAGAAATATTTGAAGAGATTGGTTTTTACAGAGAATCTATCCTTGAGTTGCGGGAAGCACTAAATCATGATGCGGGCAATCTTTCCTTATTATTTAGATTAAGTGAGGCTTATAAAAAAAATCAAGATTATTATACCTCTTTAAGTTTTACCGAGATTGTTTTTAAATATGCGATAAATAACCAACTTTTAAATGAAATGCCTTTAGAACTATGGAGAAATCTATATCCTGTCTATTTTGAAGAATTAATTGCCAAATATGCATTACAGTATCAAGTTGACCCCTTACTTGTATTAGCAATGATTAGAGAGGAAAGTAGATTTAACTCCTGGAATGAATCAGTAGCTGGAGCAAGAGGGTTAATGCAGATTATATTTTCGACTGGAGAGTGGATTGCACAAAAGTTAGGATGGGAAGACTTTTCAGATGAAATGTTGTTTTCCCCTGAAATAAATATTAATCTGGGATGTTGGTATGTTAAGTATCTACAGGAAAGATTTCAAAATAATCTAATTTTAATTATTTCTGGATATAATGCAGGTCCTGGAATAACTAGTAGATGGCTTGATAAATATACCTGGCCCGATGAGGATAGTTTTATCGAAGAAATTCCTTATTCTGAAACCAGAGAACATGTAAAAAAAGTAATGAAATCCTACCTAATGTATCAGAGACTAAAAATTGTGTCTGATTAAAATTTTATATAAATAATCTAAAAGGGAGAAGGTTTAAATTTATAAACCTATAAAAAGATGACTACCAAATTAAAAACATTCCTTTTTTGTTTACACTGTAATCAGGAAACAGAGCACACTATTATTTATAAAGGTGAATATTTAGAATATATAAAGTGTAATATTTGCCAAAATGAGATAAAAATAAGTCGTGAAAAGCTCGTAGAAATTTATACTGCTGATTTCATAGATCGAGTACTAACTAAACCCCATCGTCTTACCGAGGAAATTAAAAGAGATTTATCAGGATTTTTAAAATCCATTCCTATTAGAATCTTAACTAAACCTTATCGGCTGGCTAAAGAATTAGGCGACATCTTGCACCAAGAAAAAAAATAGTGCCTAAAGAATAAAATTAATTGAATATATTAAAGGATAAAGAAAAGTAATATTTTATTTATAGGTAAAATAAAAATAAAGTAGTGTAAAATTTTAATCGGGATTTTGAAGAAAAGATTAGCTGGGAGATAAATAAAAAGGGTAGACTTATAAAGGAATTGACAAAGTGATTAAAACCTAATAATATATTAATAATAGATAAATATTATAATTAAATCAAGGAGTAAGACCATGGAGGACTATTTAACTGCTAAACAAGTGGCTAAGTATTTGCAGGTAAAACCTCTAACTGTTTATCAATGGGCTAGAAAAAATAGAATTCCTGCTATCAAAATAGGTAGAATCTGGCGATTTAAAAAAGAGGATATTGATAATTTTTTGAAGAAAGATAGTGAAAAAGTATAATCTTACCTGTCCTCGGATTTTTGACTTTAAAGCTATTCATTTTTCAAATCTGGATCAAAAAAAAAGAATAAGTCCAAGATATCAAACTAATTCTTTTTATAGTATTCTTAAACAATTATCTAGAGAGATAGATTTTTTAGAAGTTATTTTAGTTTAATCTCGATTAATCCTTAAATTACTATTCGAAATAGATTTAAAAATCCAATATCTAATACCTAATCTAATTAAGGAGTATTGCATTAAATGAGTAGTAGAAGGGAATCTTCTAGTTATAAGGAAAAACTTCTTCTATTAATGATATTTTTCTTATTCTTTACCTTTTATTCCATTTCTTTTGGAGATAATGAATTTTTTACTTATCAAGTTAAAAAAGGTGATACCTTATGGGATATTGCCCATCTCTATAATGTTTCTATGCAAGAAATTTTTCGATTAAATAATCTGGAAGAAAGAAGTATTTTATCTATAGGACAAATAATTAAAATACCAAATTATACTTTACCACCCCCTTCCACTAATCAGGACTATCTTATACATACGGTAAAAAGGGGTGAAACTCTTTGGAACATTGCTCAACAGTATCATCAAAAGGTAGATACCTTAGTCCTCTTAAACAATTTAACCAATTCCGATTCAATTTCAATAGGGCAACAATTAAAAATACCTCCTTCCTCATCTTTAATGGCTAGAGAAGAACAGAAGAAAGATAAGAATATTTCAGAAGTTAAGACTACCCAATCAGAAGAAAATTTTTCTCCCATTGTTTATATTGTAAAACCTGGAGATAGTTTATGGAGCATCAGTCAAAAATATGGAGTGTCCACTAAACTAATAGCTGAAATAAATAATATCAAACAACAAAATATTTTAAGAGTAGGTCAGAGTTTAGAAATTCCTGCCATTGGAGGAGGAATAGAATTTAGCGAAAAAAATCAAGAACCTACAATTATTGACTATACCGTTGTAAAAGGGGACACCTTATGGAGTATTTCCAAAAAATTTGATGTCAAGATGAATTTAATAATTTCGACCAATAACTTGACCGAGATATCTCGTTTATCTATAGGTCAGGTTTTGAAAATACCGATTAGCAATCTAGACATTTCCCAGGCTGAAGGTTATGACCTGAAATCAAAAACAGAAGATGTAATTTATTATGTGAAAAAAGGTGATAGTCTTTGGAGTATTGCCCGAGACTATAATGTAAAATTAGATGCTATTATTTCTGCTAACCATCTTTTAGATGCTTCAAAAATTTCAGTGGGTCAGAGGTTGTTAATTCCTCAAACCTCAGAAGCTCGTAATAAAATAATTAATTTTATTTGGCCTGTTCAGGGAAGAATTACTTCGAATTATGGAATAAGGACATTTAATGGAAGGCAAGAATTTCATTCGGGAATTGATATTGGAGCTCCATCAGGTACTAACATTTTAGCTGCAGAAAGTGGAACAGTGGCTTTTTCTGGATATATGCGCGGTTATGGGAATGTGATAATTCTGAGTCATGAAAATGGTTATTCTACAGTATATGCTCATAACTCGGTTAATTTAGTAAAAAAAGGTCAATATGTTACAAAGGGTAGCATTATTGCCAAAGTAGGTATGACTGGCAATGCTACTGGCCCCCATCTCCATTTTGAAATTCGATCCAGTGGTAAACCTATTAATCCTTTATCTTATTTAAGATAGGGAAACTTACTACCTGAGTAAATTTCTTGACTATTTCTAGTTTTAGATTAGAATTATATTAACATAAATAATTTAAAAATATAATTAAAAGAAGAAAGGAGGTTTTTCTATTAATTAAATTAAAAAAACAAACAAATATATTATTGATTAATTTTTGAAAGGAGTTTAAGAAATGAAAAAAAAATTTATATCAGTTTTGTTGTTAAGTATGTTATTTATTTTCAGTTTAGTGATGGGTAGTTCTGCTAGTGGTACCTTAGTATTTGGAAACAGTGGAGATGCTGCCCGTCTGGATCCTGCTGATGTAACTGATGGTGAATCTATTTCCAGAATGGATAATATTTTTGAAGGCCTGGTGGAATATAAAGAGGGTTCAACGGAAATTCAACCTTGTTTAGCTACTTCCTGGGAAACCTCTGCAGATGGGAAAGAAATTACTTTTCACCTTAGAAAGGGAGTAAAATTCCACGATGGGACAGATTTTAATGCCGATGCGGTAGTCTTTTCCTTTGCTCGTCAATATGACCCCAATCATCCCTACCATCAATATGGCGAGTGGTCCTACTGGGGATATATGTTTAGTGATATTGAGAAAGTAGAAAAGATTGATGATTATACTGTAAAAATTGTCTTGAGCAATGTGAATGCTTCCATAATGACAAGTTTAGCGATGTTTACGGTGAATATAGTAAGTCCGGCTAATGCAGAAAAATACAAAGAAGACGCTTTTAAATATCCCTGTGGAACTGGTCCTTTTAAGTTTGTAGAGTGGGTTAAGGATGATCATATTACTTTAGAGGCTAATGAAAATTACTGGAGAGGAAGACCAAAATTAGATAAACTGATCTTTAAAGTTATTCCAGATCCTTCAGCTCGTTTATTAGCTTTGGAAGTAGGAGAGATCCATGGTATGGAATATCCTAATCCTGCAGACTTTGAGCGTATTAAAGCAAATCCTGACCTTGTTCTAATGTCTGAGCCAGGAATGAATATAGGTTATATGGCAATGAATACCGGTTATGGTTATAAAGATGTAAATAAAAACGGAATAAAAGATCCGGATGAACCATTGGAAAAAACACCTGGATACCTTGAACCTTTAACTAAAAAAGAAGTTCGACAGGCTATTAATATGGCCATTGATAAAGAAGCCATTGTTAGAGACATCTATAGAGGAACTGCTTCAGTAGCTAAAAATGGTATGCCTCCTTTTATGTTAGGTTACAATGATGAAATTGAAGATTATCCCTATGATCCAGCAAGAGCTAAAGAATTATTAGCCAAAGCAGGTTATCCGGATGGATTTGAAGTAACCTTACATGTTATGCCAGTATCCAGGCCCTATATGTTTGATCCACCCAAAATTGGAGAAGCCATTCAAAGTTATCTAGGAGCAGTAGGGATTAAAGTAAAATTTTATCAGGTAGATTGGGGTACTTACCTACAAGAAACCGAAGCTGGTCTTCATCAGATGTGCCTCTTAGGTTGGACTGGAGATAATGGAGATCCGGATAATTTTATGAATGTATTATATGGTCTCAATACTTGCTCTATCGGAACTGCTGGTAACTATGCCTTTTATACTAACGAAGAAAATCAAGAGCTTTTAACTAAAGCCTTGAGAACTTATGATGTAAATCAACGAGCAGAATACTACAAGAAAGCACAAGAGTTAATCCATGAAGATGCCGGATGGGTGTTTTTAGCCCATGCTAATCAGAGTGCAGTGTTTAGATCGAATGTAAAGGGTTTTGTTTTACATCCGACTTCTCGTATGTTCTTTTACCCAACTTGGTTAGAATAATAAAATTATAAAAATTAGAATATTTGTGTATTTTGGGGGAAGGCAAGATCAAATCCTTCCCCCCAATAAAAAAAATTTTCTAAATAGATAGAAATATAAAAAATGTGCTGAAAAGTACATTTTTTATATTTCTTTTTACCTTATAAATTTAAATCTAGTTCTTTTATAAACAAATTTAGTTAAACAAATCAGGTAAAATTAATGAAATGGTATATTATTAAAAGATTATTGATGTTAATTCCAGTATTATTGGGAGTCTCTATTCTATCTTTTTCCTTAATCCACTTAGCTCCTGGTGATCCAGCTATAACTATAGCTGGAGAACATGCTTCAATTCAGACTATTAATGCAATTAGGGAAAAATATGGGTTAGATAAACCAATCACTACCCAATATTGGATCTGGCTAAAGCAGGTTTTAAAAGGTGATTTAGGCCGATCGATAGTATCTAATGAATCGGTAACTAAAGAAATAGCCGATAGATTTCCTAATACCTTTGAACTTACTATGTTTTCTATGTTTTTTGCTATTATAATCGGTTGTATTGCTGGAATAATTTCAGCTTCCCGACAATATTCTATTCTGGATTACAGCTTTATGGGGCTAGCTCTTTTTGGTGTTTCCATGCCAGTTTTCTGGTTAGGAATTATGTTAATGATGATTTTTGGAGTGTTTTTGAAGTGGTTGCCTATAAGTGGAAGAATAAGTATGATGATTTCCTTCCAGCAAATTACCGGTTTTTATTTATTAGATAGTTTGTTAACCGGTAATTTCGAGGCTTTTATAAGCTCGCTTCGTCATTTAATACTTCCTTCTATTGCATTAGCTACTATTCCAATGGCTACTATTGCCCGGATAACCAGGTCCAGTATGCTGGAAGTTTTAAGACAGGATTTTATCAGAACGGAAAGAGCAAAAGGTTTATCTGAAAGAATGGTGATTTATAAGCATGCAGTAAGAAATGCGATGATTCCGGTGGTTACTGTAATTGGCTTAAACTTTGGTCTTCTGCTATCAGGAGCTATACTAACAGAGACGGTTTTTTCCTGGCCTGGGATAGGAAGGTACATAGTAAATGCAGTAAATATGCGAGATTATCCTGCAGTTCAGGGTTGTATCTTATTTTTTGCCTTTATGTTTGTAATCGTAAATCTAATTACCGATATAGTCTATGTTTATATTGACCCAAGGATTCATTATGGATAGAAAAAATAATCAGTTAAAAGAAACAAGAACTCAAGAGCTAATTAGAAGGTTAAGATATAATAAATCAGCCACTTTTGGTTTAATAATTGTGCTCATACTTATCTTATGCGCTATTTTTGCCAATTATCTTGCTCCTAATAATCCCAGCCCTTCTCCTCCGGAACTTTTTAATGCTCTCAAACCTGGATTCTGGAGCCAAAAAGGGATAGAAGGTATGCCTTTAGGAACAGATGCATTAGGTAGATGTGTTTTAAGTCGATTACTCTTTGGAGCCAGGGTAAGTTTGAGTGCTGGTTTTGTGGCAGTAGGTATAGCTATGATTTTAGGTATTACTTTTGGTACGGTAGCTGGTTATTATGGAGGGTGGATTGATGCAGTAATTATGCGCATAGTGGATATTATGTTTGCTTTTCCCGCCTTACTGCTGGCTATAGTTATTGTTACTGTTTTAGGTCAAGGATTAAGCAAAGCAATGATTGCAATAGGAATAGTGTATACTCCTCAGATGGCCAGGATTATTCGAAGTTCAGTACTTTATATCAAAGAAATGGAATATATTGAGGTGCAAAAGGCTATTGGTTCGAGTGATAGGAGGATAATTTTCCATCATATACTACCCAATAGTATTGCTCCAGTTATTGTCTATGGTACTTTAATGTTGGCTTCAGCAATTTTAGATTGTGCTGCACTCGGATTTTTAGGATTAGGTGCTCAACCGCCTACCCCGGAATGGGGAGCAATGCTTTCTAAAAGCTATTCTTATATTGTGAGTGGTGCCTGGTGGGCAGCCACTTTTCCCGGCTTGGCTATTCTATTTTCAGTTTTGGGTCTTAATCTATTAGGTGATGGCTTAAGAGATATATTAGACCCCAGGCTTAAAATTTAGTTATAATTGTAAAAGTATTGGTTATTAATTAGGAAGAAAATGATGAAAACATTATTGGAAATAAAAAATTTAAAAACGCATTTTTTTACTCATGAAGGGGTAGTAAAGGCCGTAGATGGAGTTAGTTTAAAAGTAGATCGGGGTAAAACTCTGGGTATTGTTGGAGAATCAGGGAGCGGTAAAAGTGTTACTGCTTTATCAATATTGCGCTTGATCCCTCAACCTCCTGGGAAGATAATAGGAGGTGAAATTTATTTTGAAGGACAAGATCTTTTAAAGCTGGATAATAAAGAAATCAGAAAGATAAGAGGTAAGAAAATATCTATGATTTTTCAGGAACCAATGACCTCTCTTGATCCAGTGTTTACCATTGGGCACGAAATCATAGAGACTATCCAGCTACATCAGGGCTTGAATAAGAAAGAAGCAAGGGAGAAGGCTTTAGAAATATTGAAGATTGTAGGTATTCCCGATGTGGAGAAGCGAATTGATAGTTATCCACATGAATTATCAGGAGGGATGAGACAAAGGGTAATGATTGCAATGGCTTTATCCTGTCATCCTACCTTACTTATTGCTGATGAACCGACTACTGCACTTGATGTTACAATTCAAGCACAGATTATTAAATTGATTAATGATTTGAAAAAAAGATTTCATACTTCGGTTATTTTAATTACTCATGATTTAGGAGTAATAGCGGAGATGTGTGATTATGTAGCAGTAATGTATGCTGGTCAGGTAGTAGAATATGCTGAAGTATTTACTCTTTTTGAAAAATCATTACATCCTTATACTCAGGGTTTAAGTAAATCTATTCCTCGTTTAAATAAAGAGGTAGAAAAATTGCAGGTTATTCCGGGTATGGTTCCCAATCTTCTTAATTTACCCCCAGGATGTCCCTTCCATCCCCGATGTAGTTATAATTTTGAAAAATGTCGCAGCGAAAATCCTGAACTAATTGAGATCGAAGATTCTCATTTAGTAAAATGTCATTTATTTACTGAAAAGAGATAAAGTTTATGGAAAAATTAGTAGAAGTAAAAAACTTAAAAAAATGGTTTTTAATAGGCAAATCTCCTTTAGGAAAGAAGGAATTAGTAAAGGCAGTAGACGGAGTAAGTTTTTACATTGAGAAGAAAGAGATTTTAGGATTAGTAGGAGAGTCTGGATGTGGAAAGACTACCTGTGGGAAAGCAATTTTACGAATTATAAATCCCACTGCTGGCGAAATATTTTTTAATGGACAAGATATTTCTCATCTTTCTAGAAAAGAGATGTTAAAATTCAGAAAGAGAATGATGATTATTTATCAAGATCCTTTTGGCTCTCTTGATCCCAGAATGAGTATAGGTACTACTATTGCTGAACCAATGGAAGTACATAAAATAGGCTCTAAAAAGGAGCAAGAGGAAAGAGTGATTCAGATTATGGAAAAAGTTGGACTTTTCCCGGATCAGATAAATCGCTTTCCTCATGAATTTAGTGGGGGGCAACGTCAGAGAATAGGAATTGCTCGTGCTTTAGCTACTAATCCGGAATTTATAGTAGCAGATGAATGTGTATCCGCCTTAGATGTTTCCATTCAGGCACAAATTATTAATTTGCTACAAAATTTACAGAAAGAATTTGGTCTTACTCTTTTATTTGTAGCGCATGATTTAAGTGTGATAAAACATATTTGTGATAGAATTGCGGTAATGTATTTAGGTAAGATTGTGGAAACTGCTCCTAAAAATGATTTATTTAATCATCCAAAACATCCTTATACTCAAGCTTTACTTTCCGCTATACCTATCCCCGATCCAAAAATGCGGGGAAAAAGAGAAATATTGATGGGAGATGTTCCCAGCCCCATTAACCCTCCTTCTGGCTGTAGATTTCATACTCGATGCCCTCTGGTTAAACAGATCTGTAAAGAGGAAGAACCTTCTTTAAAATCTTCTAATAATATTCATTATGTTGCCTGTCACTTAGTAAATTAAAAAGATAGGCAAAAATAGCTTGCTTTTGATTTTCTAAAAATCAAGAAAAATGATTAGTTTGAATTTTACCTTAAATGATGATAAAATAATACTTAATAAATATTCTACCTAATTAATTTAATTAATAACTCCCCTATTATTACAATTTTATTACTTCGGACTTTACAGAATTAAAAGACATAATTTTAAAATAGAAAATTTTTTTGGACAATTTATTTATTTTAGGGAATAAGGAGCGAGATGGATTAGGTAATAATCCGTAAAAGATGTTTAAAATTGGAGAAAAGGTTTCTCATCCGATCTTCGGAGTGGGAGATGTCAAAAAGATAGAAGATAAATTTTTTATGGGGAAGAAACAGAAGTATTATATACTGAAATTAGCAAACAATGGAATGACCCTGATGATACCGGTACAAAAAGCAAAGGAAATAGGTTTAAGGCATATTATTCCTCCCGAAAAGATAGTGGAAGTTTTAAATGTTTTAGCTAACAAGATAGATGATAATATTGAGGGAAATTATAAAAACAGAATTAGAACTCAATCGGAAATGTTAAGCAGTGGAGATATTTTGAAAGTTGCTCAAGTGGTGAAAAATTATATCTATTTGAATCAGTTAGATAAATTATCCGCCACAGAAAAAAATTTATATGAAAGAGCTAAAAAGATGTTAGAAAATGAGATTATGGCAGCCAGTAATTTAGAAAATAACAAAGTTAGATTTATGCTTAAAGAAGCAGTAAATAAAAGCGTAATGGAACGTATGCAAAGAAAAATTAATTAATTATAAAATTTTTAATATCCATCTAGTTCATATTACAGTCTATGTATAAGCATAGACTTTTTATATTTATTGTATATTTTTAGATTAAATTAAATATTTTAATGGCTTTAAAATTTAGCCTTAGATTAAGTAGCAGATAAGAAAATTAATTAATAAAAAAGTTCTTTAATCCACCTTAACAGTAATATTCTCAAAATTAAGCAGATTTTTAATTATTTATTAAATAAAAAGGAGAAGGGTTTATGGAAACCAGAATTATCGATGGCAAAAAAATTGCTCAAGAAATGAGTACCTCTTTAAGAATTCAGATAGAAGATTTTGTGCAGAAGAATAAATTTGTTCCTAAACTGGCTGTAATTATAGTAGGAGAAGATCCGGCTTCATTGTTCTATGTCAAGATGATTGGAAAAGCTTGTGAAAAAGTCTCGATTGCATTTGAGAAATACAATCTTCCGGAATCCACCAGCGAAAAAGAACTCCTTGAGCTTATTAATCAATTAAATCGAAATGATAATGTCAGTGGAATTATAGTTCAGGTGCCCCTCCCCAGCCATATAGACCAGAAAAAGATTCAGGAGGCGGTAAACCCTTCGAAAGATGTAGATTGTTTTAATCCCATAAATATGGGAAGGTTGGCTTTAGGTGAACCAGTATTTCTTCCCTGTACCCCTCTGGCTGTTTATGAATTAATCAAAAAAGAAGATATCCAGGTACAAGGAAAACATACAGTAGTAGTGGGAAGAAGCAATATTGTAGGTAAACCGATGACTCTTATCTTATTACTTAAGGGAAAATACGCTAATGCCACCCTCACCATCTGTCACTCTCGCACTAAAGATCTGGGATATTATACTCGACAGGCAGATATATTAATAGTGGCAGTAGGAATACCTAAAATAATAAAAAAAGATATGATCAAAGAAGGAGCGATAATTATAGATGTTGGAACCAATGAAGTAGAAGGAAGACTAGTTGGGGATGTAGATTATGAGGGGGTTTTAAGTAAGACCTCAATAATTACTCCTGTTCCTGGTGGAGTTGGTCCTATAACTAATGTAATGTTAATGCAAAATACCTTTATGGCAGCTAAAAAATTACTTGATGCAAAAAGATGACTATTATATAGATTGGTTAATCTCTTTTTTTTGTCTTTTCATCTTTTCCAAATGAATCATTAAAGCGGTAATATCTGCAGGGGTTACTCCTGGAATTCTTTTAGCTTGCCCCAAAGAAGTAGGTTGAATCTCGCTAAATCTTTCTTTGCCTTCGTGAGAGATGCCATGTAATTTTGAATAATCAATACCCTGAGGTATTTTAAAATGTTCTAATTTTTTAAACCTCTTTACCTGGGTTTCCTGACGTTGAATATACCCGGCGTATTTAAGCTGAATTTCTACTTGTTCACTAACTTCAGTAGGCAGTTCCGGCTTATTAGCATCAACCAAACTTAATTGGTCATATTTTATTTCTGGTCTGGCTAAAAGGCTGGCTAAGCTGGTAGGTTTAGTAATAGGGGAAGTATTTAATGTTTTGGTTAATAAATTATTTACCTCTTCGCCGGGATAGATTTTTACTTCTTTTAATCTCTTTTTTTCTTTTTCAATTGCTTCTTTTTTCTTTAAAAATTTTTGGTATCTCTCTTCAGAAATTAACCCATATTTATAACCATAGGGAGTAAGTCGCAAATCAGCATTATCCTGTCTGAGCAATAATCTATATTCTGCTAAACCAGTTCTCAAACGATAGGGTTCAGTGATACCTTTAGTGACTAAATCGTCTATTTCTACAGCAATATAAGCTTCAGAGCGATCCAGGATTAATGGTTTTTTACGTGAGAGTAACTGTACAGCATTTATTCCGGCTATTAAACCCTGTTCTGCAGCTTCTTCATAACCAGAGGTTCCATTAATTTGTCCAGCCAGAAACAAACCTTTAATCATTTTAGTTTCTAAAGAATATTTTAATTGAGTAGGATATACTATATCATATTCGATAGCATAGCCATAGCGAATAATCTTGCATTTTTCTAAACCTTGAATGGTATGCAGGGCTTCTAATTGAACATCTGCGGGGAGGCTGGTAAAAAATCCTTGAAGATATATTTCCTCAGTATTACTTCCTTCCGGTTCTAAGAAAAGGTGATGCGATTCTTTTTGAGGAAATCGCATAATTTTATCTTCTACAGATGGACAATACCGAATAGTCGCACTCTGAATAGTACCGTCAAAGAGTGGTACCCGATGAATATTTTCTCTAATTAATTGATGAGTTTTCTGGTTAGTTCTAGTTAAATAGACAGAAAAATTATTATAGATTTTACCTTCATTTTCAAAAGAAAAGGTTAAAGGAATATCAGCGCTATCCTGTTTCTCCAAATCTTGAAAATTAATTGTCTTCCTATCTATCCTGGGTGGAGTGCTGGTATTTAATCTTCCCATTTTTAATCCTAATTCTTTTAATTGTTCTGCTAAATCAACCGAAGAGATTTCACCCGCTCTTCCTGCTGGATAGCTGGTTTGTCCGATATAAATTTTGCCATTTAAAAAAGTACCAGTAGTAAGAATAACTGCTGGAGCTAAGAATTCTAAGTTATTTTTTACCACTATTCCTTGTACTTGAAAATTTTTTATTATTAATCTAGTTGCCATTTCCTGAAGTATATCTAAATTAGGTTGATTCTGAAGTACTCTGACCATTTCTTGAGTATAAATTTTTTTATCTACTTGAGCCCTGAGAGCCCACATTGCTGGACCTTTACTGGTATTCAGCATTCTTATATGTATGGTAGCTCGATCAGTATTTTTGGCCATTTCGCCACCCAGAGCATCTATTTCTCTAGCTACATGACCTTTACCAGGTCCTCCAATGGAAGGATTACAAGGCATTAAAGCAATATTATCTAGATTAGAGGTAATAAGTAAGGTTCTTGCTCCTCGACGAGCAGCAGCTAAAGCAGCTTCGCATCCAGCATGACCACCACCTACTACGATTACATCATATTGATAATGTTTCACCTATTTTTCTCCTTTGATTAAACTAAAGATGAATATGATAATTTTAGATTTATTAATTAGATTTCTATAATTATTAATCTTTAATTTTTGCTTTGCTATTCTATAATATTTTAGTCTTTTTCGCAAGAGGTAGATAAAGCTAAATAAAGATAACCTACCTGGATAAATTAAAAATTTATTTTCTTTCTTGCCTCGAAAAAAGGTTTATGTTATACTACAAACGGAGAGATGACCGAGAGGCCGAAGGTGGTTGCCTGCTAAGCAATTGTGCGGGTGATAGCCTGCACCGAGGGTTCGAATCCCTCTCTCTCCGCCAGTTTAATTTATTCTTTTCTTCATATTATTTAATAGTAAATTTAGATCTATAGTTAGTTGCAACTAACAAAATTTCTTCCCATCTTTTTTCCTTGCTCAAGGTAAGATTTTCTGATATTATTATAATTAGAAATTCTTAATAAGTAGAGATTAATTGAAAAAGAGCATAATCAAAGAAGTTTAATTTATCTTTCAGAGGATAAAAATTAATATATTCTTTAGAAAATCAGGATAATATTAAAGATTTTTAGGTAATTTTGAGGGTTAAACTATTGTACTTAGTAAAAAATATCAGGGTAAAAATAAGATTTTGCTTACATAATGATCATAACAAAAAGGTTAAAAATTGCCTCAACCAGAAATAAGGAGTGGCAATTTTTTGTATTTATAAATAAGACTAAAAAATTTTTAAGAAAGGAGAATGATAAAATTGATTAGAGGTGACTTTGAAACAGAAAATTTAGTTGTTTGGGAAAAAACCATTGGAGAAATTTTCCCTCTGGCCATCCCAAACAACTGTCTGTGGAAAGATCTTACCAGTATAATTTCTATTCTTAAAAAGTTAAGTTCAATTGAGAATTTAGTACATGTACTTTTTCCTCCAGGAGGTGGTCATGATATAGTAGAGGTTAGACCATCTTTTGAAGACCGATGCCTTGAACTTCATACTCCCCATTCTATCCGGATCATAAAACCCAAATTGTTAGAGTTTAATTATTTTCCCCATTATCTAAAATGGTCATATTTTCGTTTGGAGACTGCACCTTTAAAACCAATTACCTCCAATCTCGACCCATCTTTAATCAAGGAAAAATTAACCGAAATTGAACCTCTACGTTATGTGGATAAAGAGATATGGGAAAAAGGGTATTTGGGTTATGATGAGAAAGGAAATAGAATTTTGCTTCCCAGCTCTGCCAGACTAGTCTCGCGCTATTTTAAAGGTTCGTTTGTTATTTTTGCCAAAGGTTCTCCTTATCTTAAAGATTTTGTAACCTATGATGCCAGACATGATAAATTAAATAGAAAAAAATTTAGGCAATATATTGAAAATTGTATTATCAGATTTCAAGACCAGAATATTAGTTGAAATATTTGTTTTTTAAAAAAGTAGACCTAAATAATACTTAAAATTTAGGGGATATAAGTTATAATTAGATTATAGTATTTATCAAAATTATCAGATAAAATATTATAAAACAAAAAAAGATTCTTTTCTATTTTACTCTACCTCAGGAAGGAGAAATATTAATGAGTATTCATATTGGAGCAGAAGCGGGTCAGATTGCTTCTACTGTGTTATTACCGGGTGATCCCTTAAGGGCTAAATATGTTGCTGATAATTTTCTAGAGGATAGTATTTGTTATAATCAGGTTCGGGGTATGTATGGTTATACGGGAATTTATCAAGGAAAAAAAGTTTCCGTTCAAGGCACAGGTATGGGAATTCCCTCAATTTCTATTTACACACATGAATTAATCAATCAATATCAAGTAAAAAATCTTATTCGTATCGGAAGTTGTGGCGCTATGCAACCAGAGATAAAGATAAGGGACGTTATCTTAGCGATGAGTGCCTCTTCTGATTCGAATATTAATAGAATACGTTTTAAGGGCCTGGATTATGCCCCTACTGCTGATTTCCAACTTTTAAAGAAGGCACACGAAGTTGCTGCTAAAAAAGGTCTTGCGGTAAAGGTGGGAAGCATATTAACTACGGATAGTTTTTATCAAGAAGACCCGGAAGCCTGGAAACATTGGGCAAATTATGGGATACTAGCAGTAGAAATGGAGACAGCTGCCCTATATACTCTGGCAGCTAAATTTAAGGTAAAAGCCTTATCTATCTTAACTGTTTCTGATAGCCTAGTTACTAAAGAAGTGACTACTGCCCAGGAGAGAGAAAAAACCTTCCATCAGATGATAGAACTTGCTTTAGAATTAATAGAATAATTTTTGAAATTGTTTTATTTTTTGGTCAAAAATAAATCAGAAGAGAGTAATAATTAATGGAACATAGAATAAAAGAGAGATTCTGGGAAATAGATTTTCTAAGAGGAATTGCCATTATTATGATGGTAATCTATCATTTATTGTATAACCTATATTATTTTGCCCAATATCCCATTCAAGTTTATACTGGTTTCTGGATGTATTTTGCCCGTATAACTGCTAATACCTTTATTTTTTTGGTGGGAGTCTCTTTGAGCATCAGTTTTTCTAGAAAAGGGACACATTTCTTTTTAAAATATTTCAGAAGGGGTGTAATAATTTTTTCCTGGGGACTGATAATTACCCTGGTTACCTGGTTTTTTTTAAGAGAAGGCTACGTTATTTTTGGTATACTTCATCTTATTGGAATTTCTATTATTTTAGCCTACCCTTTTTTAAAGATGCGTTTTTGGAATTTACCTCTAGGATTATTATGTATTCTAGCCGGGATATATTTGAAAGGTGTGGAGGTTAATTTTAGCTGGTTGCTCTGGCTGGGTTTACGACCTCCTCATTTTTATACTGTCGATTATTTTCCTCTACTACCCTGGTTTGGAGTAGTTCTATTAGGGATATTTTTTGGCAATTTACTCTATCCGAATTATGTTCGTAAATTTTATCTGAAAGATTTTTCTTTTTTTCTCCCTATAAAATTATTATGTTTTTTAGGGCAGCATTCTTTATTAATTTATTTATTACACCAACCTTTAATCATTGTTCTGATCAATCTTATAGGTATATCCAAAATACCTTTATTCTAAGCTCAAAGTAACTGTAAATAATCGATTAGATAGAATAAAAAATATATTTTAGCGGGCGAATAGAAAAGAGATTTTTATAAACTTTTTACTATGTTTATAAATTGCTCTCCTCGATCAAATTCATTTTTAAACATTCCAAAACTGGCTGCGGCTGGAGAAAGAATAATTAAATCGCCAGCTTGAGCGTAGTGCAGTGCTACTTCTAATCCTTCTTGAAGTTGCGAAGTTAAAAATATTTTTGAAGAAGAAAAATATTTATTAGTTAGAAATAAGATCTTTTCAGAGGCATCATAGGCTGGATTTTGCAGGAGAATAATTTTTTTAATCTGTTTATTTTGACTAATAAATTTTACCAGTTCTTCATAATCTAGTCCTTTATCTTTTCCTCCTAGGATTAATACAATATTCTGCTGGGGAAAGGATTGTAAAGCAGAGATAGTTGCTTGAGGAGTGGTAGCGCAGGTATCATTGTAGAACTTAACTTTATTCCATTCTCTAACCAGTTCCAAACGATGAGGGATTCCAGAAAATTTTTTAATCGCTTTTCGAATAATTTCTGGAGAAAGATGGTGAATAAATCCTACCGTGCTTGCAGCTAAAATATTTTCTATATTATGTATTCCTGGTAAGGAAAGATCAGATCTTGTGGCAAAAACAATTTGATCTTTTCCAAAGTGAAAAACCAAGTCTTCTCCTCTGACATAACTACCTGGAGTTACTTCTTTTTCTTTGCTAAACCAGTAAATTTGGGCTATAGTCTCATTTTTACAACTTTGAGTTTCCGAATAATCAAAATTGGTTACTAGATGATTATTTGATAGCAGATTTTTAAAGATTAATTTTTCTGCCTGGGTATATTTTTTAAAATTAGGATAGCGATCTAGATGATCAGGAAAGATATTGGTCAGAACGACAGTTTGTGGTATAAAAGAATAGTTCCTTAATCCTTCCATCTGCCAGGTAGAGATTTCTAAAATAATCCGGGTATGAGGCTTTATCTTTTCTAAGGTGTCTAAGACAGAAATTCCTATATTTCCAGCTAATACTGTGTCTTCTTTAGCTTCTTTAAAGATATTATAGATGAGTTGAGTTACCGTGCTTTTTCCTTTAGTTCCACCAATAGCGATAATCTTTTGAGAAGGGCAGAATTTCAAAAATAAACCTAAATCAGTTTCTATAGGTATTCCGTGTTGCCTGGCTATCTTTAAATATTTGGAATGATGAGGGACAGCGGGATTTTGAATTACCATATCGGTATGAATAAAATCTTCTTCCCGGTGTTGACCAAGTATATATTCAATTTGAAAATCACTCAATTGTCTAAGAGAGGATTCAAGTTGAGCTGGAGATTTTAAATCAGTGACCAAAATTTTGGCGCCTTTTTTAGCTAAAAAACGAGTAACTCCCAGACCGCCTTGATTTAGACCCAGTCCCATTATAGTAATTCTTTTTCCTTTTAGCTCTGGTATTTTATCTGACATAAATATCCTTTTTGTATAATGATGAAAAAAATAATTCCTGGTTTGTCTTATAAATATAGCAAAATTCGACTAATATTTCAATTAATAAGCCAGGTATTTAACATCTGAGTATATTGTAGATAATAATAAAAGAGAGAATACGAAAACCGAATAAGTAAAATCAAATATTGGGTTTATTAATTAAAAGAGGTATGGTAAATACGCTAGATATTTCACTTTATGCATTACTTAAAAATATCAGATTTTCTATTGCCTTAGCAATTTGATGATTAAGCCCCTTTTAGTGCGGAGAAATCCACCCCTGGTATAGTAAAAGAGTAGAAATAAACAAATAATTTTTATATCTTTTTACTGTCTTTATTAACTGGATACTTAATATTAATTTTCTTTTCCCCTATTACTTCATAAAACTACAATAATAATCTAACTTGCATCTTTTTCATTATACATTGATTAGGCAATACTAAATACAAAAAGTTTTGGATTTTACATTATATTTTTACTCTTTTAAGTTTAAGTTATTAAACCTAAACTAATAAATAAGTAAGGTGTCTTTTCCGCGAATTGAAGAATTGGAGTTAACTAACAGCTGGGTAACTAATTAACTAAATAATAACGATTATTTGCTATCAACTAATTTATTTGACTAAAAAATTAAATTATAATAAAATCAAGAGGGAATTATATTTTTTGTTTGTGCGCCTGTAGCTCAATTGGATAAAGCGACTGACTACGGATCAGTAGATTGGGGGTTCGAGTCCCTCCAGGCGCACCAGAAGTCTTTATTTTCTCTAAATTTTTATTAACTTATGTCTAATAATAATAAATCTATTGAATTGATGCGAGAAGCTCTTAAACAGGCAGAAATTGCCTATCTCCAGCAGGAGGCCCCGGTAGGTGCAATAATAGTATATCAGGGAAAGATTATCGCTCGAGCTTATAACCGCAAGGAAGAATTACAGGATCCTACTGCTCATGCCGAAATGTTAGTCCTGCAAAAAGCCGCACAATATTTAGGAAGTTGGCATTTAGAAGAGGCAGAATTATTAGTGACTTTAGAACCTTGCCCAATGTGTGCTTATGCTATGCTGCAAGCTAGAATCAAAAGAGTAATCTTTGGCGCCTATGATCCTAAAACTGGAGCGGCTGGAAGTGTAATCAATCTTCTCCAGGATAAGAGATTTAATCATCAAGTAGAAGTAATAGGTGGAATTCTAAAAGAAGAATGTGGTTTGCTTTTGCAAAAATTTTTTCAGGAAAGACGCTAATTTTCAAAAGTTAATTGGTTACTTAGTTAATAAGTTAACTGGCTAAGAAAGTGAAGATGAAACTAGAGGTCAGAATAAGATAGTACCGCGTATACTTTAAATAAAATGATTCATTGGTTAAATGTTTTACTCTTAATTTTTCAACTAAATAACCAGTTAGCTAACTAACCAGTTAAATAATAAGGAGAGGTGGCTGAGCCTGGTTGAAAGCGCTCGACTCGAAATCGAGTAGGTGGCCAAAAACTACCTCGCGGGTTCGAATCCCGCCCTCTCCGCCAGATAATTTTTAAAAAATAATTTTGGAGAGGTAGATTTTTTTGTAATAATATATTAAAATTAATAAGGCTTTTATTCTGTATCAAAATTAGAAAAAATTAATAACAAATATTTGATTAATTTCAGGAGAGGTACCGAAGTGGTCATAACGGGATCGCCTGGAGAGCGATTGGGCGGCCAAAAGCTGTCTCGCGGGTTCGAATCCCGCCCTCTCCGCCAGTTTTATATAATTTAAGAAACTATTCTTTTTAATTCTGAATAAGTGATCGTGCTAAATGGGGAGTTAGCGGGTGCCCTGAACCTGCAATCCGCTAGAGCAGGGTTGAATTCCTACTCGAGGTTCTATCTTTTTAAGGCTGGCCAGGATAAGTGGCGATGAAGATTGGGCCCTGTGTGACAAAGAATTGTGAACCCCGTCAGATCCGGAAGGAAGCAGCGGTAAGCAAACCTCTTTGGGCACCGCAGGTAAACCTGATTGGAGCAAACTGTTCTGGTATCGCTTGGGGAGATAAATCGGAAGTAGGTGCACGATCACTTTAAACACTTATTTAGAGTTTTTTTCAAAATTCAAACAATTTATTACCCTAATAAGGAATGCTTATGGAATATCAAACCCTCTATCGCAAATGGAGACCTCAATTTTTTGAGGATATAATCGGACAGGAACATATTACCAAAACCCTGATGAATGCTATTACTTTAAACAGGGTTGCCCATGCCTATATTTTTTCTGGTCCAAGAGGAGTAGGGAAAACTACTACTGCTCGAATTCTGGCTAAGGCTTTAAATTGTCAGGAAGGACCGACTGCTCATCCCTGTAACCAATGCTCTAATTGCACTAGAATTACCGAAGGTTTCTCTATGGATGTAGTAGAAATAGACGGGGCCTCTAATAGAGGTATTGATGATATCAGGGAATTAAGAAATAAAGTAAAATTTGCACCTTCAGAAGGGAAATACAGAATATATATCATTGATGAGATTCATATGTTGACTACTGAAGCTTTTAATGCTCTATTGAAGACTCTGGAAGAACCTCCTCAACATATTGTATTTATTTTTGCGACTACTGCTCCCCATAAAATTCCAGAGACTATTACCTCTCGATGTCAGTGGTTTAATTTTAGAAGAATACCTCTGCCGAAGATTTTAAATAAGTTGAAAATAATTACCGAGAGTGAAAAAATAGAAGTTGAAATGAGCTCTTTAAGAATAATTGCCCAATATTCTACTGGTTCTTTACGTGATGCTGAGAATATGCTGGATCAGCTGATTGTTTATTGCGGAAGAAAAATCGATTTTTCTAGCGTTAAGGATTTATTGGGAGAAATAGATGAAGAAATATTTGAGGATTTTTTAGGAACTATAATTAATCAAGACATCAGTAAAGGAATTGAAATTATTAATCAGTTATTAGAATTAGGGAGAGATGAAGCGCAGTTTATAAAAGGATTAATGGAATATATTCATAATTTAACTCTGGTTAAATATTGCTCCCCCGAAATAATGGAATCACGGGGAATCTTTAGGGAAGACTGGGAGCGCTTGAAAAAGCAATCAGATTTAATAACCTTAAGTACTCTGCTTTCCCTCATTGACGAATTAGCTGAAATTGAAAAAAAATTGAAATATTTTATTCATCCCTGGATTTTATTGGAGATGTTGGTAGTAAAGTTTGCCAAAGAAAAAAAATATGATTTAAAAACAAAACCAGAAAAAGAAAAATTTAAACTTGAGTCAGATTTTTCTCCAGAAGGGGAAAACCATAAACATATTTTAGGGATTGAAAATCAGTCAACCAGCAAGAGAGATAAAGAGATAAAACAAGAAGATAAAGCAGTAAAAGTTCAATCAGGTAAGAAGAAAGAAAAAGAGAAAGATGATCTGCCAGTTAATAAAGGATTAGACTATATTAACCTTAAAGAAATGTTCCCCCTATTATTAGAAAAGATTAAAAAAGAGAAAATTTCTATCTATTCTTTTTTAAATTTAAGTAATTCGATTAATTTAGAGAATGATAAATTGATCATTAGTTTTAACCCGGAATATTGCTTTCATAAAGAGAGCTTGGAAAAAAAGAATAACAAATTGTACTTAAAAGAATTTTTATATAAAGAGACTGGACAGAATTTTAATATTGAGTGTAAGATTAATCAACAAAAAGGAATAGAAAATGAATTATACAAAGAGAAGAAAGCAAAGAAGACAGATAATCTAGAAACTCAAGAAATTAATAAGAAAGAAAAAGCGGAAATTGTTGGAGAAAACTCAATGATCAAAGAATCACTGAATTTATTCAAAGGAAAAATAATTAAAGAATAAAGATTATGTTTTAAAAGAAGATTATGCTTTAAAAGAAGGGAGTAAGTAATTAAATGGATATAAAATTTTTAATGAAACAGGCTCAAATAATGCAAAAAAAGATTGAAGAAGCTAAAGAAGAACTGGGAAAAAGAGAGATTCGAGTTTCCTCTGGGGGAGGAATGATCGAAATATTAATTAATGGAAAACAAGAAATTAAAGAGATTAAAATTGAACCAGATGTTATAGATGTAAATGATAAAGAGATGTTAGAAGATCTTATTCTCGCAGCAGTGAATGAAGCAATAAGACAGTCTAAAGAATTGGTGGCCGAAGAAATGTCTAAATTAACCGGGGGAGTAAGTATCCCTGGAATGTTTTGATGAATATTTTGATTAGTGATCGACAAAGGAGATAAAATTGTATTTTAAATATACTAAACCATTAGCAAAATTAATTGAAGAATTTTCTAAAATGCCGGGTATTGGACCGAAAAGTGCCCAAAGATTAGCTTTTTATGTCTTAAAAAATTCTCGAGAGAACGCCAGAAATTTAGCCAATGCGATAATAGAAGCTAAAGAGAAAGTTAAAAATTGTTCAATTTGTGGTAATATTACCGATCAGGATATCTGTGAAATTTGTACGAACAAAGAACGAGATAAATCTGTAATCTGTGTAGTTGAAGGTGTCAATGACCTAATAGCTCTGGAAAGAACCGGAGAATATCAGGGGGTTTATCATATTTTAGAAGGTGCAATTTCTCCTTTAGATGGCATTGAACCTGAGAATTTAAAAATAGAGTTTTTAATGAGGAGATTAAAAACTGAGAAGATAAGAGAAGTAATTATAGCTACCAATCCTAATATAGAAGGAGAGGTTACTGCTTCTTATTTAGCCAAACTTATTAACCCTTTAAAGATAAAGGTAACTCGTATTGCTTATGGGGTACCTATAGGCGGTAGTCTTGAATTTGCCGATGAAGTTACCTTAACTCAAGCTTTATTAGGAAGGCAAGAAGTAAAATAGATACTTTGATTTTAGGTAAAGATTATTGTTAGTTAAACTTTAAAAG
>DJVR01000052.1 GCA_002441285.1 Candidatus Atribacteria bacterium UBA6251
GCGGGAATCATGTTGTTGTATTAAAAGATAAAGGAGTCCCTAGAGGACGAGATCCCATCAATGGCCTTGAAGGCTTCTGGTCCTTTTTCAAACATTGGCTCTACCAGTATCGGGGTATAAACAAAATTTATTTCCCTCTCTACTTAAAAGAAGTAGAGTGGAGGTTTAACCATCGAAACGAGAACCTGGTTATCCTATTAAGCATTCCTGTAATACCTGAAAATGCTCTTTGAAAAATAAATAACCCCCAGTTATCATAATGGTAAATGTGTGTGTAGCTAAAACGCACAAAAACCATTAAATAACCGGAGGTTATCGAATAACGAAAAAATGTTCTTTCTCGAAACTGGAAGCCATTACCCCTAATACACTCATTGTGGGTGTAGACATTGCCAAACATGTTCACTGGGCTAGGTTGACCGATTACCGGGGCATCCCCCTGGGTAAAGCCCTCAAAGTCTCAAACAACAAAGAAGGCTTTGAGAATATTCTAACAAGGATCAAAGACCTTTGCAAACAACACGGTTTACCCAAAGTTATCCTGGGATTAGAACCAACCGGCCACTACTTTAAACCGCTAGCCCACTACCTGACTGGACAGGGGATCAAGGTGGTACTGATCAATCCCTATCATACCAAAAAAGCCAAAGAACTGGATGACAACAGCCCGACCAAGAATGACCAAAAGGATACCCTGACCATCGCCCGGCTCCTCCGGGATGGCCACTACTCCCAGCTGTACTTACCCCAGGATATCTATGCCGAACTGAGGGTCCTATCCAATACCAGAGTGAGTCTTTTAAGACGCCAGAACGCGATAAAGAATACCATCAAGGCAGTCCTGGATGAATACTTCCCTGAACTGGTCACGGTCTTTAAATATCCCTTCAAGGGGAAGGCCTGCCGGCAGATCCTAAAATCCTGTCCCTTCCCATCTTTGATACTGCAACTGGGCAGAAACAAAGTACTCACTCAGATGAAAAAGGCAGTGCAAAAGACGATCGGTCAAAAGAGGGTAGAAAAACTCTTCCAGGCAGCTCAAGACTCCATTGGGGTAACCTATTCAGCCAGGTTAAAATTAACCCTGTTAATCCAGGAATTGGAATTGATGGAAAACCAGCTGGACCAATTAGAACAAGCCATGGAACAGGCCTTAGCCAATACCGGTTTTAAAGAGATTATCTTAAGTATACCCGATATCGGAATCATCACCGCAGCCAGTTTCCTAGGCAATACCGGTAACCCCTTAAGGTTTATCCATCCCCGCCAAGTGAGTAGGCTAGCCGGATACAACCTCACAGAGGACAGCTAATAAGAGTCAAACGACCATCTCCAAGCGGGGAAGAAAACACTTGAGAAATGTCCTGTATCAGATGGCTAGAACCATGGTTGCCGTAAACCACGAGATGAAAGCATTCTATCACTACTTGAAAACCAGGCCGGTCAATCCATTGAAGAAGAAGCAGAGCAGATACCAGCCAGCATTGGTCTTTAACCAGTTTCGATTGAATCAGATAAGACAAGTTGCTTAACTCAACATACCGATCAAGTGGAGATAAGGAGGTCACCTCCATGAGCCCAATGAGGCAGTATCTAAGCTTTTTTAGTCTATCTCCGCTTGAATCCCTAAAACTGAACGAAGGAATGTCAGGGCATAGACCCAGCGAGGAATGATAGGGTTAGTTTTGGGATGAGATCGGCTAATAATTTTAAAATTCTTCGTATTCCTATGAATAACGGAGATAAATAGAGAAAAACTTTCAAAGAAAGAGATAGGAGGTNNTTTATTTCAGTTTGGAATAAGATGATGAACTTGGAGAGATTTTAATCCCTAAATTTCACATCAAAAAAATATTGACTTCTTCTAATCAATACCAATAAATACCATTGTATTAAATTAACCGTGGAAGTAAGAGTGAACCTCTACTGAAGCGGTTAATTTATTTTGGTGGAGGCGGCGAGAATCGAACTCGCGTCCAAAGATAGTTCAGTAAAAACCGCTACGAGTGTAGTCTATGTTTTAATTTCGCTCCTTTTACCTCCCATAGACTGGATGTAAAGGAACTAGCCGATAAGTTTTCTCTTTTACCTTTCCCGGCAAAAAGGTAAAAGATAGTCTACTTTTGGTTACACCCGTAAAAGCCCCGTAGACAAAAGCTTTTACGGATGTGCGCTTAATTAAGCGCGAATGCTAATTCTCTATCGTTAGCGTTTATTTTTTTTCCACGGTTTTACGAGGACATGGAACCTCGACTCGCTGTTTTTACCTCTCTTATCCCTGTCGAAACCTATCGCCCCCATTTTTTATCTTTGATTTCTCTTGCCATCTCTCTTTGGGCATCTTTTTCAGCTAAAGCTTTACGCTTATCAAATAATCTTTTTCCACGGGATAGAGCCAATTCAATCTTTACCAATCCCCTTTTAAAATATATTCTTACTGGTACTAAAGTCAAGCCTTTTTCCTGAACTTGCCCTTTTAATCGTTTGATCTCTAATTTATGAAGTAATAACTTCCTTTTCCTTTTAGGTTCAACATTAAAAATATTACCATAAAGATATGGTGAAATATGCATATTCATCAGATAAAGCTCGCTATTTTCAAACTGAGCGAAGCTTTCTCGTAAACTAACTTTACCCTCTCGAATAGATTTTACTTCTGTTCCTTTTAAGACTATACCAGCTTCATAAGTATTCAGGATAGTAAAGTCATGATAAACTTTTCTATTTACTGCTATATTCTTAACTTCCACTGAGGAGTTAGACTTCATAATTTTTCCTCTTTTTTCATTAAAATTATACCATAAATAAGCTTAATGCTCAATAAATCATTTGATGAAATAAAAGGGAGAATATTACTATAGTTGGTTAAAGAAGTTTATGCTATTTAAGAAATCTTATCTGCTGAAGCCTTTCTTAATCGTTCCATAATAGCTAGCCCTAAACCTTTTTCTTCCAACCTTTCTGCAATAATTATTTCAAAACCTTCCTGGTCAAAGTTGCGAAGAGTTTTAAAAAGATTAGTAGCACAACTTGCTGGTCGATTACCTTTCCCTAAAATTTTTATACTGAAACCTCTATATCTTTCTTTATTCTCTTCTTTTACCATTATACCTACTTTGTAACCTAATTTAGTATAATGAGAAGCTAAATTAGACACTTCTTCTATTTCTTCCTCTCCTCTTTTTTCTACTAGTATTAGTTTAGCCCGAGGAGAATAATGACTTTTTAATCTACCTGGTGATCGAAAACTACTTTCTAATTCGTGATTTAAAGTTACCCGATTGATTACCTTTCTAAGTTTTTCTAGGGATATCCCTCCTGCCCTTAAGATTTGAATAGGTTCAACAGTTATATCTAAGACTGTCGATTCTATCCCTACCTTGGTTTCTCCTCCATCAATAATCACTTCTATTTTACTATCTAAATCTTCTAAAACATGTTGAGCCTGGGTGGGACTAGTTCTTCCAAATAGATTGGCACTGGGAGCTACCAGGGGAGTTTGTGCTTTCTGAATTAAACTTAAGGCAATCCGATTTGCCGGCATTCTTACTGCTACAGTATCCAAACCAGCAGTTACCAGAGGAGAAATAGAACTTGATTTTTTTACTACTAGAGTCAAGGGACCAGGCCAAAAAGTTTCAGCTAATACCCACGCAATTGGGGGGATTTCTCGAGCTAACTTTTTTAATTCTTCTGGTTTAGCAATGTGTACGATCAAAGGATCAAAATAGGGTCTCCCTTTAACCTGAAAAATCTTTTTTACTGCTTCCTCATTATAAGCATCAGCCCCCAAACCATAGACTGTTTCGGTGGGGAAAGCAACTAAATGACCTTTTTTTATTTCTTCAGCTGCCAGGTTAATCTTTTTATTATCTATCTTCCAGGGATTAATCTTTAAAACCAGAGTTTTCATTTTATTATCTTCAATATCTTGTAATTTAAGATTCCTACCGGCACTTTAATTTTTACTTCTTCTCCCTCTTGGTGACCTAAAAATGCTTGAGCTATGGGAGAATTCATAGCTATTTTGCCCTGGTCAAGATCTACTTGATCGTCATGCACTATCGTGTATTTCACTTGCTTATTATTGTTTAAATCCTCTAAGATTAAAGTAGATCCGATACTTAAATCAGCAGAAATATTCTCCTTATCCAGAACTTTCACCTGACTTAATCTCTCTTTCAGTCGGACAATATTTATTTCATTCATACGCCTTGCTTCCATTGCAATATTGTATTCCGAATTTTCTGTAATATCTCCGTGTTCCAGTGAGGTTTTAATATCTTCCTGGATCTCTTTCCGTACCACTTCTTCTAAATATTTAATCCTCTTTTTTAATTCTTCTACTCCTTCTTTAGTTAAAAAAATGTCTTTCTTCTGTTCTCTTTTATTCATCCTTATCTCTTTCTAAGTTAATTTTATTAAATTATTGCACTTTTCTAGGTGATAATAACTATCCATTTTTCTTTTTTTTATTTTGATTAAAATACTAAAAAAAGCAGGTTTGCCCTGCTCTTCTGGACTATTTAAAAATATTATCCAAAATTAATTGGTGGCGCAAGGGGGAATTGAACCCCCGTTTGCTGATTGAGAGCCAGCTGAATTAACCACTATTCGATTGCGCCAAAAATATAATTTTTATATAATTTTTAACCGATTTTTACTATAAATGGCTGAGGGAGGTGGGCTCGAACCACCGCTCCCAGATCCAGAGTCTGGTGTCCTACCACTAGACGATCCCTCAAACTCATTAATTAATTTAATTTCGCAAGTAAATATATTTTATCTTAAATTTTTAATTTTGAAAAGTACCTTTAAGAATTTTTTATCTCTTTTAATCTATCAATTATTCGCAAAAGGCGTTGATTAGTCTTTTCTCTTCCTAGGGCTGTTATTAACTCAAAAAGACCAGGACCAACCTTTTTCCCGCTTAAAGCCACCCGGGTGGGATGAATAATTTGACTACCTTTAATATTTAAATCTGCAGCAATTTTCCGAATGGTATTTTCAATATTCTCTTCATTCCAATCCTTAATATCGGCAAGCGCTGACTGTAAAGTTTGCAAGGTTTCTAAAACTCCTTCTTGGTTTATGATATGATTAAACAATTGTTCATCAATAGTAATTTCATCTAAAAAGAAATAATCTGTAAACTCTACAAATTGAGCGAAATTTCTAAATCTTCCTTGTAATAATCTGACTATTCCCCTCAGCCAGTTTAAAGAAGATGCAGAAAGTTCCCCTTTTTTTAGATAATTAGCTTCTTGCAAATAGGGTATTAATTTTTCGGTTAATATGTTTAAGGGCATTCTTTTTATATATTCATTATTTAACCAATTTAGCTTCTCCAGATCAAAAACAGCTGCATGCCGCGAGATATTTTCCAGACTAAATTCTTTGATCAATTCATCTTGAGAAAAAATCTCTCTTTCATCACCTGGAGACCAGCCTAAACGGGCAATATAATTGACCACTGCTTCTGGAAGATAGCCCATCTTTTTATACTCCATAATTGAGGTAGCACCATGGCGCTTACTTAAACGAGTATGATCTGATCCCATTATCATTGGTATATGGGCAAATTCAGGAAGTGGTAATCCTAAAGCTTCATAGATCAATATTTGTTTGGGGGTATTAGAAATATGGTCATCTCCCCGCATTACATGACTTATCTTCATCAAAGCATCATCTATTACTACAGCGTAATTATAGGTGGGAATCCCATCAGATTTTAAGATTACAAAATCACCCAGTAAATCACCTTCAAAGCTAACTTCTCCCCGAAGTAAGTCATTGAAAACTATTTTCTTCGAAGGCACCAGAAGCCTTACTACCGGTCTTCTTCCTTCTGCTTCATATCTCTTCCTCTCTTTTTCAGTAAGATATAAACAATGTCGATCATATTGAGGATTTTTTCCTTCCTCTTTCTGTTTTATCCTACTTGCTTCTAATTCCTCAGGTGTACAATAACAATAATAAGCCTGATTTTCTTCTAACAATTTTCGGGCATATTCCTGATATAAAGGTAACCTCTGCATTTGGAAATAGGGCCCATAATCTCCTCCTTTTCCCGGACCTTCATCCCAATCCAACCCTAACCACTGTAAGCCTTCTAGAATAACCTTCACTGCTTCCTCTGTAGATCTTACCTGATCAGTATCTTCAATACGCAAAATAAAAGTGCCCTGATAATGTCGGGCAAAAAGCCAGTTGAATAAAGCAGTTCTAGCTCCTCCTATATGTAAATAACCAGTAGGACTAGGGGCAAAGCGAAGTCTCAAGTTTTTGTCACTTTTCATTATCTTCCACCTTTACTATTCCGTAATATATTTATTTTTATTTACTTTTAGTAAAAAATATACTTTAAATTTTAAAAAGATGAATTCATTATAATATAAACCAAAAAAAATTTAAAACTTTATTTTACTATCGTAGAGATAGGTACTACCTCAATACCTTCTTTTATTAATTCAGGAATAAATTTCCTTAAAGCATAATAAGTATTTATTCTGGCATGTCCGATAGCAATTGCTACTCCATTTTTTAGGGCAAACTCTTTAGCTTCCTTGAGCTGCCCGGCAATATAATCTAATTCATTTTCGTTATCTAGAAAAACTGATCTTACTGCCGTCTTAACTCCCATCTCCCTTGCAAGCTGATAAGCAATAGAATTTTTACTGGTTAAACTATCTACAAAGAATAATTGATATCTTTTGATCTCCTGTAAAATTATCCTCATAATTTTTTGGTTTTCTGTAATCCTGGAACCCATATGATTATTTACCCCAATTACATACGGAAAATCGAATATAGCTCCCCTGACAGCTTGTCTAATCTCTTCCTCTAACATATCCGTTTTAATTGCTCCTGGACCAGGATTATAATTCTCATCCTTTGCTTCCATAGGTAAATGTAACATAATCTCCTGATTACTGTTCTTACCCTTTTCAGCTAATTCTTTTGAAAATTGTAAATAAGGTAAAATTGATAAAGCTACCGGAAATTCTAATCCTATTATTTTATTGGCTATTTCCCATTCGTATCCTAAATCATCAATGATGAAAGCTAAACGAGGGGGAGATAAAAGACATTCTTCAGTCAGATTTAAATCCTCGATAATCCTTTCTACATATTGTTCACTTTCATAATCATCTGAAATACTATCTTCTTCATCTTCATTTTCTTTAATCATTGAATATTCACCTTGCGAAAAAGCATTATTTGCCGAAAAATAAATACTTTGATCAACTTTCAAATACTTCATCATTAAGTTGGATAAAACCAAGCCAACTACTAAAATAAAGATTAAGGCTATTATGTTCATCAATAACGGTTTTTTCTGTTTCAAAAATTTAATCCTTTCCCCTAAATAGTTCAGGTGTGTAAAGATTGTTTAAAAAAATGTAATTATCCCTTTTCTCAGGGACAAATATCTAACTTTTTAGAAATTAATCTTAACAGCAACTTTATCTATCTCTTCTTTCAGCAATTCTATGGCTCTATCTAACTGAAGATCCTTTTCTTCACTATTTATATTATTATTTTCTTCTTCTTGCTCTACTAAAATATCTGGTTCTATGCCAATATTATTAATATTGATTTGATTGGGAGTAAAATATTCAGAAGTAGTAATTACTACTCCAGAGTCATCGGATAAAGAAAAAACTTGTTGAACTAATCCCTTTCCAAAACTTTTAGTTCCCACCAAAATTCCTCTTTTCCTATCTTTGATTGCTCCAGCAACAATCTCAGAGGCACTGGCGCTTCCTTCATTAATCAAAACCACCAAAGGCCATTGAGGGTATTGATTGCCTAAGCTAGGTATGGATATCTTAATTCCATCTCGATCTTTTACATAAACTACCGTTCCTTCCGCAATAAACTTGCTAGCCACCTCGATAGCGCTATCCAATAGTCCACCAGGATTATTGCGTAGATCCAGAATAATTCCTTGGATTAGTAGTTCATTTTTGCTATATTCATCTAAAACCTTTCTTAATTCTGGTTCTGTATTTACATTAAAACTGGTGATCCTGATATAACCAATTTTAGAATCTTCCAGTATTTTACCTTTTACCGCAGTTACTTCGATAATATCTCTAATAATATTAAAATATATTACCTCAGCATTCCCTTCCCTTTTAATACCTACTGTTACCGGAGTGCCCTTATCTCCCCTTAAAACATTCACTGCTTCATCTAATCCCATCCCGGTGGTAGGCTTGCCATCTATTTCTACTATAACATCACCAGCCTTTATTCCTGCTTGATAAGCTGGAGTATCTTCTATAGGAGAAATCACGGTCAATTGTTCATCTCGAACGGTAATTATTATACCCAGTCCTCCAAAATGACCATAAAACATATCCTCTTGTTCCCTCTTCAAAGATTGAGGATCCATATATCGAGTGTAAGGGTCGTCAAGAGTTTCCAACATGCCCTTAATAGCACCTTGAATCAGTTTGGTCAAATCTAAATCTTTTTGAATATATTTTTCCCTTAAGATATCCAGTGCTTCAAAAAAAGGACTTAATTTGCTATAAAATTCAAAGTCATCGATGGTATAATTTCCATTAGCTTTCACTGGATTAATGATGATGCAATGGAATAAAATTGCAACTATAAAAATAACCTTTAAGAAAGTTAGATTCTTTCTATTAAACAAAATAATTCACCATCCCGTCTACTAAAAATTAACTTATAACCAATTCATAGGATCAGTAGGTTTACCCTCTACTCTAACTTCAAAATGCAAACGAGGAGTAGATACCCCCCCACTATCACCCACCTGAGCAATAATGGCACCCTTTTTTACCTGATCCCCTACTTGAACTATAATTTTAGAAAGATGAGCATAAAGAGTAGTTGTTCTTCCTCCATGATCTATAATTACTATCTGCCCATATCCTTTTATACTCCCGATATATATTACTTCTCCCGAGGCTGCTGCTTTAACTACCTCACCAAGAGGGGCACTAATATCTATACCAGAATTAAAGGTATAAGTATTAAAATCATCATTTAGTTGTCTACCAAAGTTAGAAATCACTTTTCCTTGAACCGGTAAGGCAAAAATACCCTTTTTGGGGGTTAAAACCACTCCAGAATCCTGTTTTACTTCTGGTTTAGTTTTTGCTTCTTCTTTCTGTTGTTGATAAATTTGTTCAATTATTCCTCTAATCTCCTGAGAGGATTGTTCTAACTCCTCTAAAGATTTCAAATAAGCTGCTTTCTGGGTATTAATTTTATCGATAATCGACTTTTTTGCTTTTAAAGAATACTCTATATTTTCTTTCTCTTTCACTACTTCTTTCTGTAATAAATCTAATATCTCTCGACGATTTTCTAAACTGAGCTTCTTTTCTTCTATCTCTCGAATTTGCTGAGAAATATTTTCAATAATCTCTCTATCTGCCTTTAAAATAGATTTAATATACTGATAATAATTTAAGAAGTCAGTAAAATTTTTACTATTTAATAAAATAACCAGATAATTAAGGCGATCATGTTTGTATATATCCCTTAATCTATCCTCTAAAATTTTTGCTCTTTCTTTTAGAAGCTGATTATTCTTGGCTAGCTCATCTTCCAGCTGGGTTAATTCTTTTTTAACTAATTCTATATCTTTTTCAATAGAATCCAACTCTTTTTCTGTTTCAGATAATAATTTTTCAATCTTGTGTAAAGCTTCTAAATATCCTTTCTCCTCTTTTTGCAAATTATCCAGTTCTTTTTTGACTGTTTGCATTTGTTCTTCTATCTTTTTTAATCTGGCTTTTTCCTCATCAATTTTCTGGTTATAGCTCTCACTATTGCCAGGCAAACAGAAAAGAAGAAAAAGGATAAGAATAACTAATATTTTTATATTATTTATGCTTATATTTTTATTAATTCTTACCATTCTTCTATTCAAGGATATATCTTCCCACCGAAATCATACTTCCTAAAAAACCTATCAGACATCCTACTAATACTATAATCAAACCCACAGGTAATAATTCAATTCTATTAGTAATTAAAGGTAGAAAGGGTATACTCTGTTGCACTTTATCTACCACTAAAAAATAGATTTTATATAAAGTAGCTAAGGCAATTACTGCTCCAATACAACCCTGCAAAAAACCTCCAATTAAGAAAGGCCACTTAATAAACCAGCGAGTAGCTCCCATTAGACTCATTATCTCAATTTCATTTCTTCTGACATATACAGTAATCCTGGTAAGATTAGAAATTATTAAAACAGACGCCACCAATAGTAATATAGATATAGCTATTCCTCCCCAATGTAAAAAACCAGTAATTTTAAACCATTTTTCGAGAAATCCTTTATTATATTCTACATCTTCTATTCCCTTTAATTTTTCTATTCCTTTCGCTATTGATTCTATTCTGCTCGAGTCTTCTGTCTTTACTTCTAAGGAAGCTGGTAAAGGATTACCTTCAATAACTTCAAAGATATCTTTATACTCCTCAAAATTTTTTAACAATCTTTGAAAGGCTTTCTCCTTAGAAATATAGGTCACCTCTCTTACTCCTTCTCGAGATGCAATATCGTTTTTTAAGTTATTTAATTCAGTTGTAGAGATATCATCTTTAAGGTAGATAACAATTTCAAATTGCGATTCTAAATCTTCCAAAAGAAAATTTAAATTTAAAGAAATAAGTAAAAATATTCCTACTATAATAAAGATTACAGTAATACTCATTATCGATGCAAAATACATTAATAAATTTCTTCTAAAACTTAATAAAGCTTCTTTCAAATAAAAACCAAAATTTTCAAAAATCATTTAGTATGTTCCTTTAGGATTATCTTCAATAATATGGCCTCGATCTAACCGAATAATCCTTTTCTTGGCTTGATCTACCATTAGTTTATCATGGGAAGCTATAACTATAGTGGTCCCTCGAATGTTAATGTGAAATAAGAGCTGCATAATCTCCCAGGAAGTATCAGGATCTAAATTTCCCGTTGGTTCGTCAGTGAGTAAAATCATTGGTTCATTAGCAATTGCTCGGGCAATACATAATTTTTGCTGTTCACCTCCAGAAAGTAAATGAGGTTTAGCCTTTTTTTTATGTTCTAATCCAACTAAATTTAAAACCTTTTTTACTTGCGCTCTAATCTCAAAATTAGTCGCACCAATTGCTTTTAAACCAAAAGCTATATTTTCGTACACCGTCCTATCGTAAAGTAATTTAAAATCCTGGAAAACTATCCCAATATTTCTTCTAAGATAAGGTATGTACTTAGGTTTAAGACGTGAAATATTTATTCCATCAATAATCACCTGTCCTCTGGTAGGGATAATTCCTCGATAAATTAATTTTAAAAAGGTACTTTTTCCTGCACCTGTGGGACCAACCAAAAAGACAAATTCACCTTTCTTAATATGGACATTTATATCCTTTAAAGCTACTATCCGATTGGGATAAATTTTATCCACATGAAACATTCTAATCATTCTAAGTTATCTTCCCCTGAAATTTTAAAAAGTTAAAGAGAATTTGATTATTTTCTCTGGCTTTTTCCTCTAACTCCTTGTTTTTGCAAGTTAATATTTTTTCTATCTCTTTTCTATTTTCCAAGATATATTCTAACCTTTTTTTAATTTCCAGAAAAGAAATATGTGAATAGTCTATTAACAGATTGGATAAACCCAGGTCTTCTACAAAATAACTGACTTTCGGATCATAATTCAAAGCAATAAAAGGTGTCATCACCCGACAGGAAAAGATAATTGAGTGAAGTCTCATACCTATTACCAAAGATAGCTGTGAAATAACAGAAAGCCATTCTTCCGGACTTAGATCTTCTTTAATAATCTTGACATCTTGTTGATTATGCATTCTCTCTATTATCCGGGAACTGAAAATAGTATCTTCTTCTCTTTTAAAAGGTAAAAATATAATCTTTGCCTGGTAATTTTCAATTAAGTTATCTGCTATGCGAGCCATATCTTGTTGATCATTAAGCCCATAATTTTTAGTTTCTCTTAGCGAAAATCCAATTAACCGTCTTCTATTGATTGTATCAGAACCCTTTAGTTCTGTAAAAAGAATATTTAATCTTTCCGTATTTTTCTTTTGAAGTAAAAAACTGGGATCGGAATATACATAAATAGGAGGCACTTTAACTCCCAGAGAGTTTAATAAAATTTTAGAAAAATTTTCTCTTAAAGTAATAAAGGTTACTTTATTTAAAGTGTATTTAATCAATAGTCTATTTATTTTTTTATGTACTGGTCCAATACCCTGACCGTAAATAAATACCGGTACTTTCCAGAATAATGCTCCCCAGATTAATCCCAGATAATATAACACGCTCCAACCTTTACCTGTCGCATCTTGCAGCAATCCTCCTCCTCCACTAATAAAAAGATCAGTATTTTTTAACCGATATAGAATTTGAAAAAGATTCAATCGATTTATTGCTTGAACCCCATAAGTCTGTGAAGTCTGTAATGGATTATGAGAAAGAACTATTATCTTTGCGAAAGGTAATCTATTTTTCAAGAATTCAATTACCGATTGTAGAATAGCTTCATCCCCGGCATTCCTAAATCCATAATAACCGGAAATCATTATCTTTTGAATAGTTTTAGGTTTTTTCTCGCTCATTTATTCCCCTGAATATTTTGACGCTAAAATATAAAACAATTATAAGTATTATTCCCAATAACCAACCTAACCATATTCCATTGAAGGTTCTCAATAAAGAGAAAAGAAAGGGGGTATGAATATGACAGAAAGTATTAATCAAGGTAACCGGACCTACAGTTCCTATCACTGTAATCGGTAGTTTAAAATCCTTTATTTTTAAAAAATTCATTGCCATAGCTAAAAATAGAGTAGGATATCCAATCAAGAATTCTTTATTACGAGGACGAGCAATTAAAGTCTTTTCTAAAAAGATTCTAATTTTTTCCTCTATACTTAATACTGGTAAAAAGGAGAAATTACCTGAGCGAGCAATGTAAATAACTAAAAATATGGCAAAAAAAGCCATAATAACCAAATGTTCCATTAATAAAGGTTTCTTTAGCTCGCGAAGCAGAATATATTTATCCCGATTTGATTTCCACCATAGAATGATCATTACCATAAACAAAGGTAATAAGTAGGATATTTTTATTCCACTAAAAAGATCAATTCCCAGCATAAATTTATTACTGCTTAATATAGCAGCTATTAAGATGGCTCCAGCCAGACTAATTATAATTATTCGCACAAATCCCTGACTAGTCTGGCTTATTAAAGAGAATAAAGAGGGATTTGTCTTTAATTTAATTTCGGAATTATCTAAAAAATATTTCTGGTTACTAACTATGGCTAAAGTTGGGAAGATTAAAGCCGATAAGAGAGCCATTAGCTTGGCTAAAAATAGCTCGCGATGAAGTAAAAGAAGCAATAAGGGAAATAATAATCCACACAAAAGAAGCAAATACTCTTGAACTTTTTTAAGCTGGATGCTCTGCTTTAATAAAAGAATCCCCCCAGAAATAACTCCCAAAGTTAATAAAAAGATATATAATTTGGAGGTAATAAAGGAAATAGAAAAGAGACTTGCCTTCCCAGGAATAAAACCTGATTTTTCTAATTCGCTTTTTATAGTAGTCAAATAGGATAAGTTTTCTTCAATTAATCCTGCTTTTACTTTTAAGAATGGTTTAAGATAAAAAACCCTAACATTTCTCTCCTGAGCTGCCCTAATCCAGCGATCTATAGCCTTTTGTTTAGAAATAATCTCCATCTCTTCTTTAGTAATACTATGAACTCTAGTAAGTAATAAAGGATTAGATTGGGCTAATACTTCAATCCCTTTCTGCCCTGCAAATTCAATCATTCCAAAAGGATAATTACTTTTTTTAATAAGATCAGCCGTATAGAGCAAATCTTCTCGAGTGGGGTAGCCTAAAATTGATTCACCTTCAAAAATTAATCCTGAAATCTCCCCAATTTTCTCCATTTCTCTAAATCGGTAATCTAGATTCTCTTTTGTTATTTTGAGCATATTTTGAGGACGCAAAATTACCTGAAATCCAAAACTCTTTATTAGATCTATATCTTCCATCGAAAAGCCCAATCCTAATTTGGATATTTTGTCCGCACCCCCCTTGATAATTAATCCCTTAAAAGGTAGAAAAGGGATCTCTTTTATCGCCTCTTCTCCCAATTGAAGCTGCAAATTCTCTTTGATCCGTAAATAATCATCCTGGTTATTTATTATTACATAATTTTCTCCTTTATGTGGAAACAATTCCAAAGAGAGATTTAATGATTTTAAAAAGAAATTTAATTTATTAAACTCTGTTTCACTAAAATATAATATCTTTCCTAATAGACTTAAACTATCTAAAGTATCTTCATGGATAGCAATAGAAGTAATTCCGACTTTTTTTATTGCAGTTAGTAACTCAATTTCCTCAATTCCTTCTTGCCAGGCTAATTCTCTTAATTCATTTAAACTCATTACCAATTCTACCTGTTTAAAATTACCTTCTCTTTCTACGCGCTGATAAATTACTACTACCGCTATTATTAGAGCGAGAATTAAAAAAATATGAAAAAGTGAAATTCTTTTTTCTGTGGCCATATTTTACCTGCTTTTTTTAATTAATAAAATAAGAAATTAAACTTAAATTATTTTAACATATTTAAAAAAAGAAGTAAAAATAAAAAATTATAGGCAAAAGATCATAATTTAAGATCTTTGCCTATAATTTTTTACTCAAAGTTTATCTTATCAGACTTTGCGAAGATGGGAATTAATCAATCTCTTTATACTAAAAAAAATCTTTAACCAATTTAATAGTTATATTTAATCTTATTTTTATTCGGCTTTAAAAATTTTCTGAATCTTCAGATGTTTTGATTTTAATTATTAATTTATTCTCTTAAAGTAAAAATTCATACTCCATATCCTTCTTCATCATAATGGTTATTACCATTTAAAATATCCATACCTAAAAAATATCTTTTAGCCAACTTTTTCTTTAGAAATTCTCGGGCTATTTCAGGAAATAAAATATAAGATAAAACATCTTCTATATTCTCAGCTAAATAGGATATCTCTTTTTTGGCTTTCTCTAGAGCAGGTTCTAATAAATCCGCTGGTCGGCATCTAATTATCTCGTCTTTTTTATTTTTTAACTTCCCAATAACTTCTGGATCAATCGGAGCTGGTGGTCTTCCATAAAATCCCAACAAGTATTTTCGAACTTCTTCTGGAATGATTTTGTACCTTTCCTTTAAAATTACATTCAAAGTCGCCTGGGTACCTACGATTTGACTGGTAGGAGTAACCAAAGGAGGATAACCTAATTCTTTTCTGACCCTAGGAATTTCTTTTAAAACTTCTTCATACTTGTCTTCCACTTTTTGTTGCTTTAACTGAACAGCTAAATTTGAAAGCATTCCTCCGGGTATCTGATAAGTTAAAACTCGGGTATCTATGCCCTGGATATTAGATTCCATATCTTTATGATTTTCTCTAACTTTCTTAAAGTAAGAAGCAATTTCATAAGCCAGCTTTAAGTCCAATCCAGTATCATAGGGTGTTCCCCGTAAAGTCTCGACCAAAGGTTCTAAAGCAGGTTGAGAAGTTTGAAGAGCCAGAGAAGAAATTGCGGTATCTACCATATCTATTCCCGCCTCTATAGCTTTTAAATAAGCCATCATCCCCATTCCGCTGGTAAAATGACAGTGCATTTGCAGTGGAATAGAAACAACCTTTTTTATCTCCTTAGTTAAATTATAAGCTGTATAAGGAGATATTAAACCTGCCATATCTTTTATACAGATCGAATCTGCTCCCATTTGTTCCATTTCTTGCGCCATCTTTACAAATATCTCGTTATGATGAAAAGGACTGATGGTAAAACAGATAGTTCCCTGAATATGAGCACCTTCTGCTTTTGCCACCTTAAAAGCAGTTTCCATATTTCGAATATCGTTTAAGGCATCAAAGATGCGAATTATCTCTATTCCGTTAGCTACTGCTCTTTTTATAAACTCGGTAACTACATCATCAGGATAATGCTTATAGCCTAAGATATTTTGTCCCCTTAATAACATTTGAAGCTTGGTATGAGGTAGGTTCTTTTTTAAAATTCTTAATCGTTCCCAGGGATCCTCATCTAGATACCGTAAACAACTATCAAAGGTAGCTCCTCCCCATACTTCCATAGAATAAAATCCTAAGGAGTTTAACTTTTCGCATATAGGGACCATCTCTTTAATGGTCATCCGGGTTGCTAATAAGGACTGATGGGCATCTCTTAAAGTGGTATCGGTAATTTTAAGGGGTTTTTTTCGCTGTGACTTTTCCTTTAAAAGCATCTCCTCAGGATTATCTTCTTTCTTTAAAGAAGATTCTTTTTCAAGACTATTTTTATTAATCATATTAATATTAAGATCTTCAATTTTTGTCAATGTTATAGTATCTTGTTCTGGCATTAGAGTAAGTAAAACCTCCTTATTAATCTCCATTCTGCATTTGAAAAATAATTTGAATTATATTATATAATAAGCAACATAGGTGTTACCTATGTTGCTTAAATAATTAAAACTATTCCTTACCTTACCTTATTTAATTATATTTTCTTAATTTCTTGATCACTAAACCAATAAACCGTTTACCGGTTTAGTGATCAATTAGATTAGTAATATTAATTCTATTTTAATAAAGTCAACATAACTCCAGCAGCTACTGCTGTTCCTATTACTCCTGCAACATTAGGTCCCATAGCATGCATAAGCAGGAAATTTCGAGGATTAGCTTCCTGCCCTACTCTCTGAACTACTCTCGCAGCCATAGGGACAGCCGATACCCCTGCTGCTCCGATAAGCGGATTAATTTTGCCGCCAGTAAATTTATTAAGAAGTTTTGCAAACAACACTCCTCCAGCAGTACTGGAAGCAAAGGCGATCAAACCCAAAAAAATTATCTTAATAGTAGCTATAGTTAAAAAATATTCAGCTTGCATAGTTGCCCCCACGCAGGTAGCTAAAAAAATGGTTACGATGTTAATTAGTTCATTCTGAGCAGTATTGGATAATCTAGTTACCACTAGACTTTCTCGGAACAAATTTCCCAGCATTAACATTCCAATAATCGGAACAGAAGCTGGCAAGAGAAGGCCGATTAAAACAGTAGAAACAATGGGAAAAAGAATCTTTTCCATTCTAGAGACTTCTCTTAATTGTTTCATTACAATCTTTCTTTCTTCTGGGGTAGTTAATAATTTCATTACTGGGGGTTGAATAATGGGAACCAGAGACATATAAGAATAAGCTGCTACCGCAATAGCCCCTAAAAGATGTGGAGCCATTTTCACTGTTAGATAAATAGCAGTCGGGCCATCTGCTCCTCCAATAATTCCAATAGAACCTGCTTCAGAAATAGTAAATCCCAGAAACATCGCCCCTATTAAGGCTACAAATACTCCCACTTGAGCAGCAGCTCCCAACAAAAAGGTAATGGGATTAGCCAACAGGGGACCAAAATCAGTCATTGCTCCAATACCCATAAAGATTAAACAGGGAAAGATTTCATGATGTATTCCAAAGGAGATATAATAAAGGAGGCCTCCTTCCTCATTAATACCAGATAAAGGAAGATTTACCAATATCGCTCCAAAACCGATAGGTAAAAGCAATAAAGGTTCACATTTTTTAAAAATTGCAAGATATAGTAATGTCCCTCCAACTAATAACATTATTATATTACCCGTAGTAATAGCACTTAATCCAGAAAGCTGAAACAAAGAAAGGATTTTACTAAAAAGATCCATTGGTTTCCTCCTTTTTTATCCGATTACCATCAGGACATCACCAGTATCCACCATATCATTTATTGCTACATTAATCTTTTTCACTGTCCCCGAACTATTGGCAATTATTTCATTTTCCATTTTCATAGCTTCTAAAATTAATAAGGCATTTCCTTCTTTCACTTGATCTCCTTCTTTAACTTTTAATTGGAGTATCTTGCCCGGCATTGGAGCAACTACTTCCTCTCCAGTGACTGCTACACTCGATTTAGGAGTAGATTCAACTGGTTTTTTCTCCATTTTTACAGCTTCAGGTTTAGTTTCTACTTGCGGAGCCTTAGCTGAAGAAGAAGGAAGGGGAGTAATAATTCCTCCGGATTTTTCGTTCCCACCAATTTCTTCTATTTCTACTTCATAAATTTTGTCTTCTATTTTTATCCTAAATTTCCTCATCTTTTTCTTTCCACCTCTTTCTTCAAGATTTAATATTTTTTCCTAACATCAATTCCTGTCTACCCATTGCTGTCCAGGGGTTCATAGAGGTTGTATCCATCCTCCTGATACTCAATACCCTGAATTTTTTCCCGGGTTTTTCCCAAAGATATGCCACTGCAGCACTAACGATAGCTACTATTCTTTCTTTCTCCTCAATCTGTTCTTCCTTAGTAGTAGAAACAGGTGAAGAAATAATCACACTCGTTCCTTTGGTCTCCTCCGGTTTTTTATTTGCTTTGGTCTTTACTAAATATTTTAAAGCATACATCACCAGAGCTAAGAGACTAAGAACCGAAAAGACCAGAAGCATATTAATTACAGATAACTGAATTCCACCAATTATTCCCTTAAACATATTTTTTCCTCTCTTCTGATTGAATATCAAGATAATCTATCATTGCTGTACTTTAACTTAAAAATAATAAGGCTTAAATAATTATTTTTAACCCTTATACCGGGAAATTACCGTGTTTTTTAGCCGGTCTTCCCTCTCTTTTAGTAGAAAGCATTTCAAAAAGAGTAATCAAACGTGGCCTAGTTTCCCGTGGGTCAATAACCATATCTACATAACCTCGTTTGGCTGCTTCATAGGGATTGGAAAATTTTTGCCTGAATTCTTCAATCTTCTCCTGGCGTACTTTTTCTGGATCTTTTGCTTGGGCTATCTCCTTTCTAAAGATGATATTGGCTGCACCCTGTGAACCCATTACTGCTATTTCTGCTGTAGGCCAGCAAATTACTTGATCTGCTCTTAAATCCCTGCTACACATAGCTAAATAAGCTCCTCCATAGGATTTTCTAGTAATCAGGGTAATTTTGGGTACAGTAGCTTCAGAATAGGCATATAATAATTTTGCACCGTGACGAATAATACCACCATATTCCTGAGCAGTACCAGGTAAAAATCCAGGTACATCCACTAAAGTTAAAATAGGAACATTAAAGGCGTCACAAAATCTTATAAACCGTGCTGCCTTATCCGAAGCATTGATATCCAGACAACCTGCTAGAATTTTAGGTTGATTAGCAATTATACCAATTGAATGCCCATTTAATCTGGCAAATCCGACGATAATATTGGGAGCAAAATGTTGCTGAACCTCAAAGAAATCTCCCTCATCAACGATATAACCGATTACTTCTTTCATATCATAGGGTTTATTAGGATCAACCGGTATAATATTAAGTAGTGCTTCTTCAGTACGATTAGGATCATCTTTGCTCTCAATACGGGGAGGATTTTCCATATTATTAGAAGGAATATAACTCATCATTTTTCTTACCATCTGATAAACTTCTTCTTCACTCTCCGCTGCAAAATGAGCCACTCCACTTTTTACATTGTGAGTCATTGCTCCACCCAGTTGTTCAGAAGAAACTACTTCACCAGTAACTGCTTTAATTACCTCAGGACCAGTTATGTGCATTATACCAATATTTTTTACCATAAATACAAAATCCATTATAGCTGGAGAATACACCGCTCCACCTGCGGCTGGACCAACAATTATGGATATTTGAGGTATGACTCCAGAGGCAATGGTATTACGATAGAATATCTGACCATAACCACTTAACGAATCTACCCCTTCCTGGATACGTGCTCCCCCTGAATCATTAATGCCAATACAGGGTGCACCCATTTTCATAGCCATATCCAGTACTTTACAGATCTTTTTAGCGTGCATTTCTCCCAGAGAACCACCTATAACCGTAAAATCTTGAGCAAAAACATAAATCAATCTTCCTTCAATAGTACCAAATCCAGTAACTACACCTTCTCCAGGAGCTTCTACTTTATCCATACCAAAATTAGAACACCTATGTTCCACTAAAAGGTCAAGTTCTACAAAACTATCCTGATCTAAAAGTAAAGTAATTCTTTCCCGTGCAGTTAATTTCCCCTTTTCATGCTGGGCTTTTACTCTTTTTTCTCCACCTCCTGCTTTTATCTTTTCTTCCTTTTCTCTTAGTTGTTTCATTAATTCGTTTATTGAAGGTTCCATCTAAATAATCTACCACCTTTCTCGAGTATATTTCATAAGTCATCATTCAATAATTTTTTAAGAAATTTCTGAAATAAAAATCCAATAAATTTTAACAATTTTTATTAAAATTGACTTATATAATTTCAAATTGAAATCAACAGAAAATATTTATAAAAAAGATAATTACCTTAATTTTTATCTCGACTGACCACCCCTCTCTGATAATTCAACGAGAACCCCACCAGAGCTCTTAGGGTGTAAAAATGCTATTTGGGCATTGTCCGCACCATAACGAGGTTTTTCATCAATTAATCTAATACCAGTTCCCTTTAACTTTTTAAGTGTCTTATCTAAATTATCTACTCTATAAGCCAAGTGGTGAATTCCTTCCCCTTTGCTTTCTATAAATCTAGCTACCGGTCCATCTGGGGAGGTAGACTCTAATAACTCCAACTCACTATCTCCCAGAGGTATAAAAGCAACCTTCACTTTTTGTTCTTCTATGACCTCAACCCCGGTTATTTTTAAACCAAGTATATCCTCGTAAAAATGTCTAGCTTCCTCAATACTCTTTACCGCAATACCAATATGATCTATCTTACTGATCATAATCTTTCTCTCCTTGTTTATATGATTTTATCAGGATATCTGATAATCTATTTACCACCGTATATGGATCTTCTTTGCGTTGTATTACCCGGGTAATAACTTCTTCTAAAAAATCTTTCTTAATATATTGATTAAAGAGTATTCCCCATTTTTCTCGAAGAAGATCAATTATTTCTTTTCTGGTACTTTCTTTACGCTTCCTTTCTAATCCTCCACTATCTTTCAAGTAAGAGATATAATGAAAAATAGTTTCTTCCACATCTTTAATTCCAGTACCACTAGTAGCTATAGTCTTAAGTACTGGAGGTTTCCATTTAGTTTCTGGTTTTAGAGCTAACATCATCTCTATTTCAGTAATTAAACGCTCACAACCATCTCGATCAGCTTTATTTACCACAAAGACATCACCTATTTCCATTATTCCCGCTTTAATAATTTGAATATCATCACCCATCCCGGGCATAGTAATTAGTAGTACCATATCTGCGACCCTCACTATATCTACTTCTGCCTGGCCTACTCCCACTGTTTCCACGAAAATTACTTCCTTCCCCATTGCGTCTAAAATTTTAATCGTAGCTTGAGTAGCTTTAGAAAGTCCTCCCAAAAATCCACGAGTTCCCATACTTCTGATAAAGACCTCAGGGTCAGCACTTAAATCTTGCATTCTGATTCTATCCCCTAATAACGCTCCTCCGGTAAAGGGACTGGTGGGATCTATGGCAATTATTCCTACTTTAGTTCCTTGTTTTCTCAAATTTTTTGTTAATCTATCCGTAATCGTACTTTTACCTACTCCTGGAGGACCGGTTATTCCAATCACTATTGCTTGACCAGTATAAGGATAGATTTGTTTTAGAAAAATCTCTGCCTGAGTAAAATCATCTTCCACTAAAGAGATCAGTTTTGCTGCTGCCCTTCGATTGCCTTTTAATAATTCTTTTAAAATTTCCATCTTTTCTTTATACTCTTTTTATTTTTATTTTAATTTCTTATTTTTCTAAAATTTAAGGATACTATCCACAATAAATAAATCTATAATAATTTATCCTTAAAAATAAATGCTCTGGCTAAAGATAAATAAATAATTTAGATTATTTTTTTATCTTTTCTTTTATGAGATTAATTATATCACGAGTATCTGTACCCGGGGTGAAGATCTCTACTATTCCAGCTTTCTTTAATTCAGGAATATCTTCTTCCGGGATAACTCCTCCTCCAATAACTATCATATCTTCTATCTGATTTTCTTTTAAAAGTTTCAATATTTCAGGAAAAAGATGAGTATGGGCACCGGAAAGAATACTTAAGCCAATAACATCTACATCTTCCTGAATGGCAGTTTCTACTATTTGTTTTGGAGTTTGCCGCAAACCCGTATAGATCACTTCCATTCCAGCGTCTCTTAGGGCTCGAGCTACTACCTTTGCCCCCCGATCATGACCATCCAGACCAGGTTTAGCAATTAATACTCTGATCTTCTTCTCTTCCATTTATTTATCCCTCCATCCTTTATAGCTTAACTGATTCTTTATATTCCCCAAATTCTTTCTTTAATACATCGCAAATTTCACCCAGAGTAACATAAGCTCTGACACAATTTAGAATATAAGGCATTAAATTAGCATCAGACTTAGCTGCCTTTTCCAGGTCTGTTAAACTATCTTGAACCTTTTGGTTATCTCTAGTTTTCTTCAAAGCATGCAATTTCTCTATCTGACGTCTACCAACCTCTGGATTAACTCTCAAAAGACCTTCTGGGTATTTTTCATTAATCTGAAATTTATTGACCCCAACCACAATTCTTTTATTTTCTTCAATCTCTTTTTGATATTGATAAGCGCTGTTCTGGATCTCCTGCTGGATAAAACCTTTTTCAATAGCAGTAATTACTCCACCTAATTTATCAATCTTATCTATATACTCTAATGCTTTCTCTTCTATCTCATTAGTTAAGGTTTCCACATAGTAAGAGCCTGCTAAAGGATCTACAGTTTCTGCTACTCCACTCTCATACGCAAGTATCTGCTGTGTTCTGAGGGCAATTCTCACTGAATCCTCATTCGGTAAGGCTAAAGCTTCATCCCGGGAATTAGTATGTAAAGATTGAGTACCTCCCAATACCGCTGCTAAAGCCTGTAAGGTAACTCTAATTATATTGTTATCTGGTTGTTGAGCAGTTAAAGTGCAACCTGCGGTTTGAGTATGAAATCTAAGCATCTGTGACTTTGGATTTTTAGCTCCAAATCTTTCTTTCATTATTTTTGCCCATAACCGACGAGCAGCCCTAAATTTAGCCACCTCCTCCAATAAATCATTATGGGCATTAAAGAAAAAGGATAGTCGAGGGGCAAATTCATCAATATCTAAACCTGCATCTCTGGCTGCCTGAACATAGGCAATTCCATCCGCTAAAGTAAAAGCAACTTCTTGAATAGCGGTTGAACCAGCTTCCCGGATATGGTATCCACTTATACTAATCGTATTCCATAAAGGTATTTCTTGAGAACAAAATTTAAAAATATCAGTAATTAATCTCATAGAAGGAGCAGGTGGAAAGATATAGGTTCCCCGAGCAATATATTCTTTTAAAATATCATTCTGGATAGTTCCTTTAAGCTTATCTGGAGAAACATTCTGCTTTTCTGCCACTACCATATACATAGCTAAAAGGATAGCAGCTGGGGCATTTATGGTCATAGAAGTGCTAACCTTATCCAGAGGGATATCTTTAAATAATATCTCCATATCTTCCAGAGAATCGATAGCTACTCCTACTTTACCCACCTCACCCATAGACATAGGGTGATCCGAATCGTATCCAATCTGGGTAGGTAAATCAAAGGCAATACTTAAGCCAGTCTGACCCTGAGACAAAAGATATCTATAACGTCTATTAGATTCTTCAGCTGTCCCAAAACCAGCATACTGTCTCATCGTCCAAAATCTACCCCGATACATTGTGGGCTGGACACCTCGGGTAAAAGGATAATTTCCAGGAAAACCTAGATTCTTTTCGTACTCAAAATCTTCTAAATCAATCGGAGTATAAAGCCTGGCTACTTCTTTCCCTGACCCAGTAAAAAATTTTTCTTTCCTTTCGGGAAACTTTTCCAGAGTCTTTTTTAAGATTGTATTTTCCCATTGTTCCTTAGTTTGTTTAATATTTTTTATCTCTTCTTTTTCCACTCTCTTTCACTCCTTTATTTATCTTTATCTAAAAACCTGGTAATTATGAATTTCTACCTTTTAGTATAATTTAAGCTATCTACTGAAATCTGACTAAGATAATAGCTTTTTCTCCATTCTTCCTTTCCATAAACTAATATTTTAAATCATAGACTAATATATTTATCACCAACACACTGATGCCAGTAATATATTCTAATTCTTTTTTAAGGCAGTTTTGAATTTTATTACCTATCTCCGGAATATTTTTTCCATAGTAAAGGACCAGGCTAATACTTAAAGTAATACCCTCATCTTGAATATTAATCTGAGATTTTCCCAGTTTAAATACTTCCTTAATATCTTTTAGTATAAAAATAATAATATCTAATATTGCATTTTCCGAGATAAATAACTTTCCATAATAACTAAAAGGAGGCCTTACAATTGCCCTTTCGCCTATCTTTCTTTTACCATATTTACGTTTATAATATATTTCTAAGGACTCTAATAAATTAATGGGAAATCTTCTTTTTACTTCAATACCGGGAAGAGGAATTACATGCTTTCCTTCTTTTAGTCTACTTATTCTCGCTTCTTCAATTTCTTCTTCAGAAGAAAAGTCTTCAATTCTAAAAATTTTATTTACTGGTGGTAAATCCAGGGTGGAAATAATTTTATCTACCATCCTAGGGGAAGTACCTATTATTAATATTTTAGAAGGTTTAGTTTTTTTAAGGGCATTTTTCACCTCTTGCGCATGGGTAGGTTCTTCAAAGATAGCTGTTCTAATCGCCTGAATTCTATTCTTCTCTTTTTTAGCCGAATGCCCAGCCAGAACTTTATCCTTTCTAATCAAGAGACCATCATCAATAATATAATTAACATTAAATTTATGAGCTACTAATAAGGCTTTATAGCTCTTTCCTGTTCCACTTTCGCCAATCAAGGCATATATTTCCATTTTTAATTACCTTCTCTCGATACATTTTATCTTATACCATATGTATCGAGTATCCACCTGATTTTTTTTCTTCCTTTCTCTCTTCCCTCTCCCCAAAAAGTAAGAAAAATGTTTTTAGTTTTTTAGAATTATTTTAACTAGGGGGCGGATAAATCCGCCCCGGTTTTTAAAATTAATTGTCTAAGAATGGTTAGCTGTTATCAGTTACACTATTTATTAATTTTATATATAACAATGTAAATTATATACTATTATCTTCCTATTTTTTAGTTTTAACCCAACCTCTACCTTCTACTGCTCTAGCTACCCTCTGAATTGCAATTAAATAAGCAGCATCCCTAGTATAACACTTTTTCTCCAGTGCTAAATCTGCAACCGCATTAAAGGCATTGGTCATTATGCGTTCAAGTTTTTCAAAAACTTCTTCTTTAGACCAGTAATAATTCATATTATTTTGTACTTGCTCAAAATAAGAAACTGTAACCCCTCCTGCGTTACAGAGGAAATCAGGAATAACATAAACTCCTTTCTTCTTTAGTACTTCATCTGCCTCTAAAGTAGTGGGAGTATTAGCTGCTTCAGCATAAACTTTTACCGATTTAAAATCAATTTGATTTACATTATCCCCGGTTACTGCTTGACCTAAAGCAGCAGGAATTAGTATAGTAACGCTCTTTTTTAACCAGGCATCTCCTTCTTCCTGTTTCCAACCAAAAGATTTAGCTTTCTCTGGATTTATAGTACCATATTTATCTAATGTACCAGGGGCAAGTAAATCTTGAGGATCAATCCCTTTTTCTGAGCTATAAGTATAAGCCTTTTTACTTTGAGGATCCCAGCAAGAAATAGCTACTACCTTACCACCATACTGGACAAATTTTTCGCAAGCATAAGTGGCTACATTACCAGCTCCCTGAATAGAAGCGGTAGCATCCTTAAAATCTATACCTAATCTCTTTAAGGCTTCTCTAATGCAATATACCACACCATAACCGGTAGCTTCAGTACGTCCTAGAGAACCTCCCACTCCAACCATTTTCCCAGTTACAAAACCTGGTTTACGAGAACGGGCAATAGTATCATACTCATCCATTATCCAGAGCATATCTTGAGGATTAGTAGCTACATCTGGAGCAGGAACATCTATTTCAGGACCAACGATATCAAATACTTTTCTAACCCATCCACGACAAAGTCGCTCTACCTCTCTATCTGATAATTCTCTGGGGTCAACAACTACTCCACCTTTACCTCCACCTAAAGGAATATCTACTACCGCACATTTCCAAGCCATCATCATAGCTAACTGTTTAACCATATCAATAGTCTCATCAGCTGCAAAACGTAATCCACCTTTGGCTGGTCCACGGGCAGTAGAATGTTGAGATCTAAAACCCATAAAAGTTTTAGTAGTCCCGTCATCCATATCTACAGGAATGGTAAATTGCATAACTCGTTCTGGTTCTCTTAAAAATTCCCTCATTGCTGGATCAAGATTTAGCTTTTCAGCATTTTGATCAAATTGAGCCTGCACCAATTCAAAGGGATTCATTTCTTTGGACATTTTATTTTTTTCCTCCTAAAAATGTTTTATAATCTAAGAATTAAATTTCAAGTATTTTATCATAATCAATTTAAATCTATTTAGGTTGCTTTTCCCTCCCTTCTTCAATATTTTTAACTTATCTTAATTTTTTAAACTCCCACCGGAAGATAAAAACTTAGCTATAGAGCGAGCTGCTCTTTTGCCATCTCCTACAGCAGAAATTACCGTAGCTGAACCGCGTACAATATCTCCTCCCGCAAAAATACCTGCTCTAGTAGTTTCCTTGGTCTCTTCATTAATAATAAAATAACCCCATTGATTATTCTCTACTCCTGGCGCACTCCTTGCAACAATAGGATTAGCAGAAGTTCCAATAGCATCGATAACCATATCCACCTCAATTACAAAATTAGAATCAGGAACCGGAATAGGTCTTCTTCTTCCCGATTCATCGGGTTCGCCTAATTCCATCTTTAAACATTCCATTCCAATAACATTACCCTTCTCATCGCCCAATACTTTGATCGGGAGAGTAAGAAATTTAAAGATAACCCCTTCTTCTTCCGCATGATGGACTTCTTCTGCCCGAGCTGGAACTTCCTTTCGAGAACGACGATAGATAATATATGATTTTTCTGCTCCTAATCTTAAAGCAGTACGGGCTGAATCCATAGCAACATTTCCAGCTCCGATAGTAGCAGCTTTTTTACCTATTTTTATGGGAGTATCGTATTCTGGAAAGGCATAAGCTTTCATCAGGTTAGAACGAGTAAGAAATTCGTTGGCAGAATAAACGTCATTCAAATTTTCTCCAGGAATATTCATAAATCGAGGAGCTCCTGCCCCATTAGCTAAAAAGATAGCATCATATTCCTGGGCTAATTCTTCTACACTGATGGCAGCACCTACCACAATATCTGTAACGACTTTAACCCCTAAGTTTTCAATCTCTTTTACTTCATATTCTACTATGGATTTGGGGAGCCGAAATTCAGGAATTCCATAAACCAGAACTCCTCCTGGTTTATGTAATGCTTCAAAAATAGTTACCTGGTAACCCAACTTAGCTAAATCTGCAGCACAGGTAAGCCCAGCTGGTCCTGAACCAACAATAGCCACCTTTTTCCCTTTTATAATATTGGTGGAAAGTTTCCCATGAACCTTATTCTTACGAGCCCAATCAGCTACAAATCTTTCCAGGCGACCAATTGCAATAGGTTTTTTCTTTTTTTCTAACACACAATACTTTTGACACTGTTCTTCCTGAGGACATACTCGACCAGTAATAGCTGGAAGATTATCCGTCTTTAAAATTTCCAGGTAAGCCCCTTGGAAATCTTCTTCCACGATCTTCTGAATAAATCGAGGAATGTTAATCTCTGCCGGACAACCCTTCATACAACTGGGGTTTTTACACTGCAGGCATCTTTGGGCTTCATAAATTGCTTGCTCAGAAGAATAACCTAAAGGAACCTCCTGAAAATTATGGATACGTTCCTGAGCTTCTTGCTCTGGCATAGCTACTTGTTCTCTCTTCATTCTCTCTTTAGTGGGTATCATCTCGGCCATTATTATTTCCTCCCTTCACAGTGGCAATGATGAGATTCTTTATGATAGATTGCCCAGGATTTTTTTTCAGCCTCTTGATAGCGAATAAGGCGATTCATAAACTCTTCCCAATCCACCAATTGACCATCAAATTCAGGTCCATCGGTACAAACAAATTTACTCTCTCCCCCGATGGTGACCCGGCAGGAACCACACATTCCGGTACCATCTACCATAATACTGTTTAAACTAACTATAGTCTCTACTGGAAAAGGTCTGGTAGTTTCACAGGTAACTTTCATCATTATAGCTGGACCAATTGCCCAGACCTTCTTTATTGAATTATCCTCTTCTAAAAGCCTTTTTAACACTTGAGTAACAAAGCCCTTCTGACCATAGCTTCCATCATCGGTAGTTATGATTAATTTAGAAGACACTTTCTTTAGTTCTTCTTCCATAATAAGTAGGTCTTTATTCCGAGCTCCAATAATAGAAATAACCTGGTTGCCAGCTTCTTTTAAGGCTCGGGCAATCGGATGAATACAGGCAATCCCTGTACCTCCTCCTACATTTATCACCGTACCATAATTTTTTATTTCGGTTTTTTTGCCTAATGGACCAATAAAAGAATACAACCCATCTCCCTCACTTAAGGTAGAAAGCTCTTCACTTGTTTTACCAACTACTTGAAAGACAATTCGGATTAATCCTTCCTTTCGATTAAAATCAGCTACAGTTAAAGGAATCCGTTCCCCTTTTTCTTTAATCATTAAAATAATAAATTGTCCTGGTTGAACCACTGAAGCAATCTGGGGAGCTTCTATCCACATAGAATAAATCTGTTCATTTAATCTTTCTTTTTGGATTATCTGGTACATATTTCCTCCTATTCATTAAATACGCTGGTCTTAATTCATCTTTCTTAAAATTTCAGCAGTATCCCGGGCGATCATCCATTCCTCATTAGTAGGTATTACCATTACTTTTACCCTGGAATCTTCCTGGCTAATAATAGCTTCTTTACTCCGAACCCTATTTTTTTCTGCATCAATTCTTACTCCTAAAAACTCCAATCCTCGACATACTTCCGCTCTACCTTTAATATAATTTTCTCCAATCCCCCCGGTAAAAACAACCACATCTAATCCTCCCATAGCTGCAGCGTAAGCTCCAATATATTTCTTTATACCATAATGAAGCACGGAAAGAGTACGAATAGCCCTTTCATCACCCTGACTGGCTTTCTCGGCTAAATCACGATTATCACTGGAAATTCCTTCAGATAAACCCAAAAAACCACTTTCTTTATAGATAATTCGATGTATTTCTGCTACACTTAGTTGTTCTTTCTCCATTAAAAAGGGAATGATAGCCGGATCAAGGTCCCCACAACGAGTACCCATAATTATACCTGATACTGTTCCAAAACCTAAGCTGGTATCAACAGAAATCCCATTCTTGACTGCAGTAATACTGGAGCCATTTCCTAAATGACAGGTAATTATTTTTAGGTCTTCTATAGGTCTATTTAGTAGTTCAGCAGCCCTCTGGGCAACATATTGATGAGAAGTACCGTGAAAACCATATCTTCTAATTCCATACTTCTGATAAAATTTAAAAGGAATTCCATAAAGGTAAGCATATTGAGGAATAGTCTGGTGAAAAGCAGTGTCAAAAACACCCACTTGAGGTATACCTGGCATTAATTCTTTACAAACTTCAATTCCTAAAATATTAGGTGGATTATGCAACGGAGCTAATTCAATACATTCTCTCAATACCTTAATTACCTCTGGGGTGACCAGTACCGAACCGGAAAATTTTTCTCCTCCGTGAACTACTCGATGACCAATCGCCTTTATTTCCGATATATCTTTAATCACTCCATATTCTGGATTAAGCAAGGTATCAATCATTAATTGAATCCCTGTTTTATGATCAGAAATATCCTGATGGGTAATTACCGGAGAACTATCTTTTGGATAATGATTGAGAATTGAGCCAGAAATACCTATCCTTTCTATCAATCCCTTCGCTAGTACAGAATGATCAGCCATATTAAATAATTGGTATTTTATAGAAGAACTTCCGCTATTTAACACTAAAATCTTCATGCAAAAATCTTCTCCTTACTTAAAAAATATTTTTAAATCATAATGGTTATGAATTTTATTTTTAATCTTTTTTAATTTTTTTCTAACTTCATCTTCTGGGCTATTTCATATCCTAATAATAAAGCCTTCTCATTAATTTCTCTTACCCGAGGACGTATTCTATTCAGTACTGCTTGTCTTAAAGATTCTAAAGATACTAAATGAGTAAGGCCAGCAATGATTCCCAAAGAAATAGTATTTATTACAAGTTTGTTACCCAATTTTTCTTGGGCAATCTTACTAATAGGAGCTCGATATGTCTTCGCAGAAAGTGCTGGTACATCTTTTACGGTAGAAGAATCAGCAATTAAAATACCATCTTGACTTAATTTAGAGATATATTTATCACAAGCATCCTGAGTAAGTACCAATAGAATATCTGATTTGGTTACTTTGGGATAATCTATAAAACCCTCACTAATTACTACTTCTGATCTACTTGCTCCACCCCGGGCTTCGGGTCCATAAGATTGTGTTTGCACTACCTCTTTCCCCTCATATATACCAGCTGCCTCAGCTAGGATAATACCAGCCAGAATCAATCCTTGGCCTCCTGCCCCACTTAAACAAACTTCAATTCTTTCCTTCATAACCTAACGAACCTCCTCTTCCCTGGCTTTCTCTAATAACTGAGTGTAAAGTGCGCAATAATCTGGTTTATCTACATCCAAAAATTCTCCGATAATTAACTTTTCTTCTCTTTGTTGAGGAGATAGATTTTCCCAAGCTTTGGAAGAAACTGCTATATCTTTTAGCCAGTTCATCATATCTACAGGAGTACGAATCTTATTCAACCTACCGTAAGAAATAGGACAACTAGAGATAATTTCAACTACTGAAAATCCTTTCTTATTTAATGCTTTTTTAATCAGAGAAATAGATTGTCTGATATGATATACCGTACTACGGGCAACATAGCTCGCTCCAGCAGCCATAGCTAATTTTACTAGATCAAAAGATTGGTCGATATTACCGTAAGGAGCAGTAGTACCAATTCTATGGGTAGGAGTAAGAGGTGAAAACTGTCCACCAGTCATCCCATAAATCATATTATTGATAATAATAGCAGTTAAATTAAGATTACGTCGGGCTGCATGAATAAAGTGGTTACCTCCGATAGCCGAACAATCTCCATCTCCCATCACTACTATTACCTGCATATCAGGCTTGGCCATCTTCAAACCAGTTGCAAAAGGTATAGCCCGTCCATGAGTTGTATTCATAGTACAGAAATCTACATACCCGGTGATTCTGCTTGAACACCCTATGCCAGAAACCATAGCTATTCTATTTTTATCCCATTTTAAATCATCAATAGCCCTGATTATTGCACCTAAAACAACCCCATTTCCACATCCCGGGCACCATATATGGGGGAACATTTCCTTTCTAATATATCTATCAATTAAATTTTTCACTTTTCTATCTCCTCTTGAATCTTTAGCAGTATTTCTTCTGGATTAATCAACTCTCCATCAACCCGATTATAAGAAATAACTTGACATTTTCCTCTAACCACTCTTTCTACTTCTAAAACTATTTGACCCAAATTCATTTCAGGGACTAGCATTAATTCAACCTGATTAGCTAATCGACTGAGCTCTTCTTCGGGGAATGGCCAGATAGTCAATAATTTTAATAGACCTGTCTTTATACCCTGCTCACGAGCCAATTTTACCACTCTCTCTGCCGCTCTAGCCACTGAACCATAAGCAATTAAGGCAATCTTGGCATCATCCAGGAAATGTCGCTGATAAAGAGTAATATTTTTTGCATTTTGTTTGATCTTGTTATAAATATGTCTTAGATGCCAATCAATTTCTTGAGGATTAGAAGTTGGAAATCCTTTCTGATTGTGGATTAATCCAGTAAAATGATAACGATAACCCTCACCAAAATTAGCCATAGGGGGGATTCCATCCTGGTCAGGTTTAAAAGGTAGATATTCTTCTGGAGGAACAGTAGGTTTTTTTCGATTAATTATTTCAATCTCTTCTGGTTCGGGAATTATAACCTTTTCCCGCATGTGAGCAATTACTTCATCTAAAAGTAGAATAACTGGAGTTCGATATTTCTCACTAAAATTCACTGCTTTAATAGTTAACCAAAAAACTTCATCTACAGTAGAAGGGGCTAACGCAATAATAGAATGATCACCATGAGTTCCCCATCTTGCTTGCATCATATCTCCTTGTGCAGGCTTGGTAGGCAACCCTGTACTTGGTCCACCCCTTTGAGCATTGACAATTACGCAAGGAATTTCATTAATAATAGCATACCCTAAATTTTCTTGCTTTAAAGTAAAACCTGGACCAGAAGTTGCTGTTAAAGATTTTAATCCACCAATTGAAGCCCCGATTATCGCTGCCATGCTGGCAATTTCGTCTTCCATCTGCACAAACTTACCCCCCAATTTTGGTAAGTAATAAGCCATACCTTCTGCTATCTCAGAAGATGGGGTAATAGGGTAACCAGCAAAAAATCTTACACCGGCTAAAAGCGCCCCTTGTACACAAGCTTCATTGCCCTGTAGTAATTTAATATTATCTAAGCTTTTATTCATCTTTTACCTCTATCCCCCTTACTAGAATTGCAAAATCTGGACATCTTAATTCGCAAAGACCGCAATTTATGCAATCATCAATCTTAATTGGTTCAGGTTTACCCTCCTCATTAGCCATTAAAACATGCTTGGGGCAAAATTCAATACAGATGCCACAAGCTTTACACCAATTTTTACGTATAGAGATAATTACTCTATTATTCTGGAAGACACTTACTGCTTCCTTATCCTTCATTTCCTCTCTATTTTACCTCCTTCTCTTTTAAGATCTAAAATTGCTAATTTTAACATATTTAATGAACCTTTATCAGGGATATAAACAAATTCTATAAGAGGTATCTGATTTGCAATTAATTTTTTTACCTCTTTTTTTCGGCCAGGAGAAGTAATAGCTATATCGATATGAGATAAAAATTCTTTCAGATCTTTTTCTTGGTGGGAAATAGAAAATTTCAAGCTTTTATATTTTATTCCAGCTTGCTTAATAGTTTGAAAAACTCTCTGTGCAAAATTTTGAGTAATACAGACTAAGCCAATATCTTTATCTTTAGAAGATAAGCGAGCAATATTTACCATAGTCTCCATTAAAGGGTCTAAAGCGATAGCCAGGACTTTCTGTTTTTGATTAGCTAGAAAATCTTTAATCTCTTCAAAATGAAAAAAAGTAGTTACTACCAGGTCAACCGACTTAATTTGCTCTTTAAATTTTTCTGGATCTTCTCTTATTTGATCGATTAATATCGGAATTATAGATATCCCGGTACCCAATTCAATATCCTTAGAGAAAAAATATAATTGTTCATAATTGCACTCAATAAAAGCAATGTTAATATTTCTTAATATTTTTTCTTTTTCTTCTATTTTTCTAAAAAAAATTTTTTTTAATTCCTCCAGCTCAAAATCCAATTCTAGTGCTTCATTAATTGTAACTTCAATAATTTCCTCCAGTTTGGCTAAATCATTATTATATTGAGAAGGAAAGGATTTTGAGGTTTCGTGATTGGGGAAGGTCCCTTTTCCAGGGATAGATTGGATAAGATTTTCCAGGACTAACTCCCTATAAGCCATACTTACAGTATTTCTACTTACTTCTAACTTTTCAGACAATTCTCTTTCGGTAGGCAGTTTATCTCCTGCTTGTAGCTGACCATTTTCTAATAGTTTTTTAATCTGGTGTTTTATTTGTAAGTACAAAGGAATTCCACTTTTTTTGTCGATTTCGATATCCATTATCATCACCAACTTTTAAAGTATTATCAAGAGATATAAGAATAAGATTATTGGATTAATGGATTAATGGATTAATCCTTTTAAATAATAACATAGATTTCCAAAAAATCAATAATAATTTTCATTTTTTAAAAAATAAGAACTACTTAAGTATTCAGTGGTCTAAAGCCAGAATATTATGAGTAAATAATCTAACAGGGAGTATAATTTCGTTATTATCGCAAGTATTCAGCGTATTACTCTAGATTAATAAAATAGCTAACCTATTCACATTTTATAAGTACAGTATTAAATTGAAAACTTAAAGCGAAACTTGGGCTAATAAAAAGGGCTTATCGAAAAACATCATCCAAAATTCAAAACTTTTTCTTATATAACATGGTTTTTAAGATAAGAGCTAAATACATTAACCGGTGTTATCTCATGCAATTTTTATTTTTCTAAGGTGGTTCACGATACTAATCATGTTCCTAACTTTATTTTCTTTCCTATATACTATTCACTAACAATTATTTTTTATGAAGCACGATTTTCAAAACTTATCCCTTGCTTTTGAAGGGGCAGTCCTCGTAAAAATGTGGATATCAATTATGTTTTTTATTCGGCTATTCTTCCAGAATTGCTATTTCTTTACTTTTAAATAAAATCTGAGATATAAAAGTTACCCCAATTAAACCAAGACCCAATATATTAATCATATAATTTCCCGGAATTATCATAAAAGCACCTAATAAGAGCATTATCTTTTCATAGAATTTTGCTTTCTTAATTAAATAGCCCTGTGTACCTGCAGCTATACTTATAGACATAGCAGTAGCTAACAATAAGAAAAATCCTAATTTAGCTAAACTTAGCCCTGAAGTAAAGTTCCAGGAAATCAATTCGGGATGATATATAAACATAAAGGGTAACATATATCCAGGAATAGCTAATTTTGTAGATTCTATTCCTACTTTCATCGCGGGAGCTCTCGCTATTGCTGCTCCAGCAAATACTGCTAACATTACTGGAGGAGTAATATCAGCTAATATACCATAATAAAAAACAAACATATGGGGTAAAATAAGATGAGTATTTTCTGCCATTAATCTAATTAAAGCAGGAGCAATCAAAGTAGCCATTATAATGTAATTAGCGGTAGTAGGTATACCCATTCCTAAAACCAGAGAAGCCATAGAAGCCAAGATCAAAGCAAAGGGTAAAATTCCCCGCGAAATATCAAATACAATTCCGGTAAATTTCAATCCCAATCCAGACATAGTGGTAATACCCACAATTATCCCTGCTGCTGCACAAGCTACCGCCACAGTAGTAGCAGAAATTCCGGCTTCGGTAACTGCCTCTAAAAATTTCCTGGGAGTTAATCTGGTCTTTTTATTAAACATGCTAACTATAATTAAAATTACGATACTAAGCACTACTGACTTTTGCGGAGAATACCCTTGAACTAATAAATATATTAAAGCAAAGATGGGAGCCAATAAAATCCACCCTGTTTTTAAAGTGTTAAATAAATCAGGCAATTTACTTCTGGAAAGACCGCGTAAACCGATTTTGGCTGCCCTGAAATCAACAGCCATAAATAGAGCAAAATAGTAAAATAAAGCGGGGAAAATTGCTGCCTTAGCAATTTCAATATAGGGAACCCCTAGAAATTCAGCCATAATAAAGGCAGCAGCTCCCATAATAGGAGGCATTAATTGACCTCCAGTAGAAGCAACTGGTTCTACTGCTCCAGCAAAGACTGAACTATAACCAACACTTTTCATTAGAGGTATAGTAAAACTACCCGTAGTTACGGTATTGGCAGTAGAACTACCCGATACGGTCCCCATCATTCCACTGGAAACTACTGCTGCCTTTGCCGGTCCTCCCCTGGTATATCCGGTCAGAGCAGTAGCAAAATCAATAAAAAATTTACCTGCTCCAGTTTTATTTAATATTGCCCCAAATAAAATAAAAAGATAGACAAAACTTGCGGAAACCCCTAATGGGGTTCCGAAAATTCCCGCATCAGTTAGATATAGATAATAAGCTACTCTCTTTATAGAAAAGGTTCCATGAGAAAATCTTCCTGGCATGTAGGGGCCAAAGACTAAAGCATATAACAAAAAAAATACTGCCACTAACATTAAGGGGAGACCCACTGCTCTTCGAGTTGCTTCTAAGGTTAGTAATACTAAAATAATTCCTAAATAAACATCCATAGAATTTGGAGCTCCCGCCCGCCAGACTAATTCATGAATATTGTTGAGTATATAAAAACATAAAATAATGGCCAAACCTATAAATATCAAATCATAAAATTGTATTTTATCCCGAGGGGTTTTCTTGCTTCTGGCAAAGATAGAATAAGTCAGAATTAAGATGAACATAAAATGGATAGAACGCTGAATAAGGCTAAAATATGCTCCGAACCATCCTGTATACATATGAAAGACAAATAATCCGAGAGAAGCAAGTATAATGGGAATGGTCAAGAGGCCAGTTAAATTCCTTTTGTTTTTAGTCTCAATTTCTTCTATTTCTTTTATTATTTTTTCATCTACTTTTAATTCTTCTTCTCTATTCCCCTCTAAATTAATCTGCAATTTTTCGTTTTTACTCACTTATTATTTATACCTCCTTCAGTAACAATAATTATATCTACAAGATCTCCCATATTAGTTAAGCAAGATAGAATAAATTCTCTATCTTTATATTTTATTTTTTGCTTTACCGTAAAAGCTACCCGCAAAGAAAGTTTTTCTATTTCTCTGTTCACATTTACTCTTACCATTTTGTCGTCAAATTTTATATCTTTGGAAGCGTGATACTCTTGTCCCACTCCATACCAGGGATATTCCTCAGTTAGGAGAGAAAAATTACCATTTTCCTCCACTTCAAAAGTATCAATTACAGGGTTTAAATCTCTCGAATTTATGTATTCTAGATAAAATTTGTCTCCAATGGAAACTTCAATTTTTACTAATATATCATTATCTTTTCTATTGATTATTTCTAAATAATATTTTGTTTCGGCATTTACTACTTCACCTTTTATAAAATATATAACAAGAAGTATAAAAAAAATAATCAGGGAAACCAAAATAGTTTCCCTGATTTCTTTCTTAGACATTAAAGTAATCCTAACTCCTTAAAGTATTTCTCAGCACCAGGATGAAGGGGTATGCCAGTCTTGACACCATTTTCAGGAATCAATTGTTTAGCTACGGGATGAACATTGTGTATTTCTACAGCATTTTCAAACAAAGTTTTTACTAAAAGATAGGCAATATTTTCGTCAACATCTTTATTTATTACTACATCATTCCCCACTTGAACAGTTGTAACATCATAGTCTTGCCCTTTATAAGTATTAGCAGGTATTTTGCCTTCTTTATAATAAGGAAATTTAGTGGTTAATTCTTTGATAATATCAGCATCAATAGAGATAAAATAAACATCTCTTACTGCAGTTACTTCTTGCACAGCAGAAGCTGGAAAAGCAAAATTCCAGAATACTGCATCTACATTTCTATCCTTCAAGGCTTGAGCTGCTTCAGGTTGAGAATAATAACTGACCTTCATATCATCGTAAGTCATCCCTGCTGCTTCAATAATTAATTTGGATAAAGTTTCACAACCACTTCCTGGAGCGTCAACTGAAACTCTCTTCCCTTTCAAATCTCTAACCGATTTAATATTAGGATCTAAAACCAACAAATGTTGAGGAGCAGGATACATAGAAAATAGACCTAGAATAGGTTGGGGATTTCCCTCGAAGGGGCTTAATTTCCCTTCCCAGGCATTAAAAGCCACCCCGCCCATTGCCATTCCAATCTGAATTTCTCCACTACCTACTAATCTACAATTTTCTACTGAAGCAGCAGTTGATTCGGCAGTCGCTTCAATTCCTTCTGCTTTTAATAATTTGGTCCAGAGATCAGCCATTGCTCCACCTAGTGGGTAGTACACGCCTCCTGGGCTTCCAGTTCCGAAAGTAATATGAGTAACTGCTAAACTAATCCCAGACAACATAAATACTATTAAACTAACCATCAATATCAAGCTTAAATATTTTTTCATTTTACTACCTCCATTTTTTAATTTTTGTTTCATTAGTTTTGTCAATCTAAAACATCAACTATTAAAAATAAATTTATTTCACTATTAAACCTTTTATATCACCTCCTTCAGTCAATTTTTCTTCTCTTAGAAGTTAAAATTTTAATAGTAATACCAAATTGACTTGTATTCCTCTATATTTTCTCCTCTCTTGGCAAGTTCTTGAAGATATTTATAAATAGAAAGATCTTTGTAGAGGTATGGTTCAACGGGGGCAATACCCTTTTCCCAGGGATGCCATAAATATATTCTTTGCCCTTCTTTATTTAAGCCTATCAATTCTCTATCCTGCCAGGCTCGAATATGGTTTTTACCTAATCGAGGGACATTAAAGACCGGTTCATCAGTTCTGAATTGGCCTGGTAATAATCTCGCCTCTTCTTTTCTTTCTTGCCACAGGCGAGCAACTGGAACAAGATAATCTTTAGTCTCTTCCTTCCCTTTAGGATAAAAAGTATAGTAGGGGTCTACTCCTGCCTTCTTCATCGCTATCCTCGCTGCTACATTCTGGAACCTCCTGCTGGTCTCTAAGGTATATACTAATTGATTGTAGACATATATCCCCTGTCTTTTAAACTTCATCACTGCTTCTGCCAATTCTGGAGTAACTTCCGAGGCACCTTCTATATGGGTAACTACACAGATATTTCTCTTCCCTGGTTCTAAATAACTCCCAATTAATTTAGTTAATTTATCGGTTATCCTCATAGGAAGGGTAACCGGAGTTCTACTAGCCCATCTAATATTTATCACATGATCCATCTGGCACAATCTATCCATTATATATTTTATCTTTTCATCATTTAAAGCTAAGGGGTCTCCACCAGTAATCAATACATCTTTCATAGAGGTATGTTCAGCAAACCAATCTAAAGCTTTATCTAATGATTCTTTACTGGGCATTCCTTCAGGCATCATCGGACCGGTTATCTCCCAGTTTCTCTGACAATAGACACAAATTTGAGGGCAAGTATCATATGGTTTTAAGATAGATATCATTGGATATCTTCTAGTAATTAATTCTTCTGGCGAGGTATCATGTTCGCCCATAAAATCAAAATAATATGATCTATCTTTACGATGTTCTTTCATTAATTTGACATAATGCATAGGAGGAATGACCTGAGACCTCACTTGATAATCATATTTTCTGTCACTTCGGGAGAAATCGAATAAAGAAAGATAATAAGGAGTGATACCAAAAGGTATTTTATTTTCTATAGCAATCTCAATAGCTTCGATCTCTTCCTCGGTAAGAGGTACTAACTTCTTGAGATTCTCTAAATCACGCATATTATGGAATATATGTTTTAAGTGCCAGCGGTAGTCATTCCAATCATTCAAACTCGCACCAAAATAATCCAATATCTTCTGGCAATTTTCTTCTCTTTCCTTGACCAGTTGACTATCACATCCTGAAGGATATCGATTAATAAAATTATGAACCTTTTCGTAAAGTTTATCTAAATAATTAGAGCGAGAAGCCCCCGCTTTTCTACCTTCTATCTGGGCAAAATCTACTATTTTAATTCCCTCTTTTCCCAGTAATGGTTTCATCCAACCTGCAGAAATATTCGCTTTGCCTTTCATAGCTTTAAATAAATGAATAAATTCTTGCAAAAAATCTTCGCTAATTTCTTCCTTTATTTTCTGATCATTTTGGGCTAAACGCCATAAATAATCTAAAGTACTAAAACCAGCAATTCTCTCATTTCGAGAAGAAATTAGGTTATTAAATACTTTTATTGCCTCTAATGCGGTAGCAAATTCTATTTTATGCAAATCTCCTTTCCCTTCTCTATATTGCAACTCTAAATCTTTGGAAAATTCAAAAACTTTTTGCCTAGCTTCCTGTAGGCTTCTACTATCTTTCATAATTTTCATAATTTCTGAATTTTCACGCCAGAGTTCTTCAATCAATTTATTTTTCATATCAGTTTTCTTATCTCCTTTCTTCTTTTAAGAAAATGTTTTTATTTCCCCCTTTTCAATTTAAAAATGCTTAATAATAAATTAAAAAAATTATTGTGAGAATAAATTTTTCTTAAGCTTCTCTATCTACTTTTTATGTTTTAATGTTGTTTTAAGTTTAATATAAAATTTTTTCTGGTTATTTTTCAACTCTATCACTCTATAAAAGAACTTATTTGGGCGATATAAATTTTTTAAATCCCCGCGGTTTAAGACAAGATTAATAAAACACATTATATTTTTTCCAGACTTCTTCTAATTCGCTCAAATATTCTAAGGTTTCCCTTCTCTTCTTTACTCCTACTGCAGTTACCAGAGCATTTATTACGCTTAAAGGGGCAGTAAACGAATCGATAAAAGAATTTAAATTACTATTGGCGAATAAACTTACATCTGCCAATTGAGCCAAAGGAGACATTACGCTATCAGTAATTGCGGCGGTTTTTGCTCCCTTTTTTTGGGCATATTCCATAATTTCCACAGTTTGCAGAGTATATCGGGGGAATGTGATACCAATTAGTAAATCTTTTTCATTAATATTTATCAACCTTTCAAAAAGATCGCTTACTCCAAAAGTAATGGTAGTAACATTTTTCAAGATTAAATGAAGTGTAAAGCCCATAAAGTAAGCTAAGGAGGCAGCAGTGCGAAGACCTACAATATAGATATTATCTGCCTTGAGCATCTTTTCTACAAATTTATTAAAAGAGTCAAGAGAAATATTATTCATAGTATCATTAATATTTTCCATATCATTACAAAGAACTTCGTATAATATATTTTCTCCCCTATTAACACTTTTGATAGATTTTTTAAGTCGATTAACAGTAGTTAATTTATTTCTAATTCCATCTTGTAAATCTCTTTGTAAGGCAGGATAACCATCGTATCCTAAGAAGTTAGCAAATCTTACTACTGTGGATTCACTAACTCCCGCTGCTTTCCCTAAATTGGCAGCTGTAAAGAAGGCAGCTTTATCGGAATGATTTAACAAGTATTCAGCGATTACCCTTTGGCTTAGGCTAAATTTCTTGTTATTAGCTTTTATACGAGATAATAAATCAAGATATTTTTTTTCTACTTCAGAACTCACTTTATATCTCCTTTAAATTAGTCGTTAGTACAAGAAGACGCGTCTCTCCGTGCTTCTACTTTTTTTGTAGGGGCACAATGAATTGTGCTCCTCTGTTTTACTGTCTTATGCTTACCTTGGCAAGCAAGTATCTACTAAAACAGGGATTGTGGAAAAAGAAAATTCCTATACAATAAATTTCAGTTATTAAATATTAAACAGTGATGGTAATGCAAAAATTGCATTATTTAAAATATTTTATGCAATTTATTCTTCTATTTTAATTTATACCACATAAATTTAAAAAATCCTTCTTTTTTTAAAAAAATTTACAAATTATTTTAATTTTATAAGAAATGCAAAAAGGGGTTAAATGTGTTTTTAAAACCCATCTAACCCCTTAGTTTTTGTTTTATCTAAATATAAATTGGATAGCTATATTCATCCTAATTTATATAAATATTCTTACATCAATTCATACCTATTTCATTTTTTCCTCTACTATTTTTAATACTTCCTCTTTCTGTCCTTTTTCTTTTAATAGTACTTCTCTTATGGAAGAAGAAAGTTCTTCTCTTACCCTTTCATCTTTAATCATTCTCAAATTTATCTTTACATTTAATATAGCACTATGGAGTGCCGCTTCTGCCATTAAAGCCGCTACTCCAGCATCACTTACCACATTAGGGTTACCTTTCACGGAAATTTCTTTGCAAAGATCGAAAATATCACAACATTTAACAGCTACTTGAAGAGGAACTTTAGCTGCTTCTATCAGGGCTTGTTGAATTTTTTCACTTCTTATTTTTTTCTCTTCATCAGTCTCTTTAGGCATTTTATAAGTAGCCATAAAATTATTAAAAGCTTTAATATCTTCTTCGATTAATTGACTTAAATCATAACGTAATTTCTCGGAAGAACCAAGAATTTTTTTAACTTCTTCTTCTACCTCTCGATATTTTTCTTTTCCTATCGTCAAGTTACTTACCATAGAAACTAAAGCAGCACCCAAAGCTCCAGCTAAAGCAGCTACACTCCCTCCTCCTGGTGTTGGAGCATCAGAGGCCAATTCATCCAGAAAATTGCTTACCTTTTTTTCAATTAACATAGAATCCTCCTCAAAACATAATTATTGATGATGCTTTATCGTCTTAATATTTTATTTAATCAGTTCTGGTAATCTGATTTTAGCAAAGCCGGATTCTTCTTAGCAATATAATCGAACAGTTTATTTAAATCACGGTTATTAATTAATACTCTTCTTCCCCGATAGTTTTTCCAAAAAATGACCATTGATTTTTCTTTTCCTTTTTTTATTTCTATAGAGTTTATTTCTTTAAAGTTTAAAGTTTCCCTTCTTTTTAAGCAATATAAAGTGGTAGTTTTCATTAGCAGTCCTTCTGGAATAATGAACATTTGAAGTTTATGAGAAAGAATTAAGATAAAGCATAACCCCAGAATCAAGACAATAAATATATTATTCAAGATACCCCAGACGATTAGCATAATACCCACTACCAATCCAGAGTATTCCATCCATTCGGGAGTTCTTTTAGGATTATAAACCTTAATCATTTTTCTTTTCCTGATCTTATTTTTGACTCTATAATAGATATTTTTTCTTATCTTTTTTAATTTAAATTAAATTTAACCTTTATAATTTTTTAAATATGCTTCTATAAAATCATCTATCTCGCCATCCATAATCATCTGAAGATTTCCGCTTTCGACTCCGGTGCGATGATCTTTTACTAGTTGATAAGGCTGGAAGATATAAGAACGAATCTGGCTTCCCCAGGCAATTTCTTTCTTCTTACCACTAATTTTTTGTAATTCCTTCTCTTTTTCCTGGCTATAATATTCAAATAATCTGGCCTTTAGAATTTTCATAGCGGTTATTTTGTTACTATACTGAGATCTTTCATTTTGACATTGTACTACAATATTAGTAGGAAGATGAATTATTCTGACTGCAGAATCAGTAACGTTAACATGCTGACCTCCTGCTCCAGTCGCTCTATAGGTATCTATTCGTAAATCTGTTTCTTTGATCTCAATATCTATATCTTGATCTACTTCAGGAATTACTTCCACAGAAGCAAAAGAAGTATGTCGCCTTTTATTAGCATCAAAGGGAGAAATTCTAACTAATCGATGTATTCCTTTTTCCGCTTTGAGATAACCAAAGGCATAATCTCCATCAACTATGAAAGTAACATTCTTAATCCCAGCTTCTTCACCAGCAGTAATTTCTATTATTTTGGGAGTAAAACCTTTCTTTTCAGACCATTTTAGATACATTCTCAATAACATTTCTGCCCAATCCTGCGATTCAGTTCCTCCCGCACCTGGCCGAATAGTAACAATAGCATTATTAAGGTCATACTTACCGGTAAAAAGAAAAATCAATTCTTTCTTTTCTATCTCTTTTTCCAGAGCATCTATTTTATTTTGAATTTCTTTCCAGATTTCGCCTTCGTCTTCTTCCTGATTCAGTTCAAAAAGCAGCCCTATTTCTTCCCATTGATTTTTTAAATTATCAAAATTTTCTTTAATATTTTTTAATTCCTTAATTCTTTTTATTGCCTTTTGCGAATTATCTTGATCTTTCCAGAAAGAATCATTAGCCATCTCTTTTTCTAAATGTTTTATTTCTTTTTCCTTTTTGTCCAGGTCAAAGAAACAATCCAATTTCATCAAGTTTATGTTTAAGCTGATTGATTTTAATTTTTAACTCTTCCATTACTATTCTCTCCTTAAGGGTTATTTTATCTTTTTCTTATTTTTCTTCTCTATTGGAAAAAGGTAAATATTTCTATTTTAATTCAAGGATTTGCATACTTGTCCCAAAACTTGAAAAAAATTAGCCAGGACTTTATAAAAAAGAACATTCTTATTTATTTTTCCCACAACAATGTTTATATTTTAATCCACTACCACNNTACCACAAGGACAAGGGTCATTTCTACCTATCTTTTTACCGCTACTCTTAACCATTATAGAATCTTTTCTGGTTCCTTTTGGAATGGGAGAACTTGATACCCCAGAGGATGTAGCTCTGGTTGGCATACTTTCCCTTTGAGGAAATACCCGAGGCGTTTCTTCTCTTTTTATTCTTACTTTAAAAATAAACTTTACTACCTCTTCCTTTATATTATTAATCATTTCCTGAAACATATTATAAGCTTCAAAATGATATTCCATTAAGGGATCTTTCTGAGCATATGCCCTTAGCCCAATCCCCTGTTTCAGCTCATCAAGGCGTCTTAAATGATCTTTCCATTCCCTGTCAACCACTCTTAGTAAAATCATCTTTTCTATCTCTCTCATTAAAGGAGGAGTAAATTCCTTCTCTTTTAAGGCATAGAATTGATAAATCTCTTTAAGAAGTTTTTCTTTTAAAGAAATAACAGAAAAATGAGGTATCTCTTCTTTAGAAAAGACTGGAATATAGGTAAAAATCTGATTAACCTGTTCCTTCAGCCCTGCCCAATCCCATTCTTCTGGATATGTTTCTTTATTGGTATAACCTTTCAGAATATTTTCAACAGTATCTCCCATCATATCTAAAATCAATTTTTTTATATCTTTACTTTCTAAAACTGTCCTGCGTTGATTATAAATGACTCGACGTTGGTATTCCATTTCATTATCAAAATCTAAAAGTTGCTTTCTTATCTCAAAATTTCTACTTTCTACTCGCTTTTGAGCATTTTCGATGGATTTAGTAATTAAAGGATGTTCAATAGGAACATCCTCCTCTAATCCTAGTTTTTCCATTACTCCACTAATGCGCTCAGAACCAAAGAGTCTCATTAAATCATCTTCCAGGGATAGAAAAAATCGAGAAGAACCAGGGTCACCCTGTCTTCCTGATCTACCTCTAAGTTGATTATCAATACGTCTACTCTCATGTCTTTCTGTACCAATTACGTGTAATCCACCTAGTTGGGCTATTCCCTCTCCCAGAATTATATCAGTTCCTCTTCCTGCCATATTAGTAGAAATAGTAACTTTTCCTCTCTGTCCTGCTTGTGCAATTATCTCAGCTTCTCTTTCATGATTTTTGGCGTTGAGAACACTATGTTCGATATTCTCTTTCTTAAGTAATTTACTTAATCTCTCTGACTTATCGATAGAAACAGTTCCCACCAGTACAGGTCTTCCTTGATTATGTGTTTCTACTATCTCTCTAACTACCGCTTTAAATTTTTCCTTTTCTGTTCTATAAATTACGTCCGGGTAATTATATCTAATCAATTTTCTATTGGTGGGAATTACTACTACTGGTAAATTATAGATGTGAACAAACTCTTCTTCTTCAGTTTTTGCCGTACCAGTCATACCAGCTAGTTTCTTATACAAACGGAAATAATTCTGGAAGGTAATAGTAGCTAAAGTCTGATTCTCTCCAGCCACTGGAACTCCTTCTTTAGCTTCAATAGCTTGATGTAGACCATCGCTATATCTTCTACCAAACATCAAACGACCAGTAAATTCATCAACAATAATCACTTCTCCATCTTTTACAATATAATCTACATCCTTTTTAAATAATTTATGCGCTTTTAAGGCTTGAATAATACCATGCTGAATATTAATCTTGCTTTCATCATATAAATTATCAATCTGTAAAGCCTTCTCTATTCGCGCCACCCCTCCTTCAGTTAAAGTAACCGTCTTTTCTTTTTCTAACACTTTAAAATCTATATCTTCTTGCAGCCTGGTAACCAACCTATTTATCTGTTCATATATTCTGGTCGATTCTTCAGAAGGGCCAGAGATGATTAGTGGTGTTCGGGCTTCATCAATTAAAATGCTATCCACCTCATCTACAATTGCAAAATGATGACCTCTTTGAACTACATCTTCCAGCCTAACTGCCATATTATCTCTTAAATAATCAAAACCAAACTCATTATTGGTACCGTAAGTAATATCGGCCTGATATGCAATTTTACGTTCTTGGGGGGGCATATCATGTTGAATTAATCCAACCTTTAAACCCAAAAATTCGTAAATTCCTCCCATCCAATACCTATCTCGCTTGGCCAAGTAATCATTCACCGTTACGATATGAACACCTCTACCTTCTAAGGAATTTAAATAAGCTGGCATAGTAGCTACCAAAGTTTTGCCCTCTCCAGTGGCCATTTCCGCAATTTTCCCTTGATGCAGGACTATTCCACCAATTATTTGAACATCAAAGGGTCTCATCTTAGTTACCCTCCGGGCTACTTCTCTTACTACTGCAAATGCCTCAGGAAGAATGTCTTCAAGTATTTCGCCTTTTTCCAGACGCTTCCTGAATTCGCCCGTTTTCGATTTTAATTCTGCATCACTAAACCGGGAAATAGTTGACTCATAGGAATTTACTCTATCAACCAGGGGTTGTAGCTTCTTTAATTCTGCTTCATTGGAATTACCAAACACTTTTTTAAATAGATTAAACACCTTTTTGCCTACCTTTTTTAAAATAGTTAACCATAATTAGATTTATTTTCAAGTTTTGATAATAATTATATCATTTTATAGAAGAAAATTTTAAATTATTGAAAATTATTTCACTAAAAATTTAAGACTGAGTTCCTGTTAATAATCAAAAGAATTTTTATTCCGGGGAAAAATTTTCTAAATAAGGTATATAAGTTCAAGAATTATTCATCCGCTAAAAGGAAGTAATTTCTTAAAAAATTTATAGTACTTTCAAAATTCTTTCTCTTCTTCTTTCTTTGCGGTCATAACCTCTTGAATAAAGATAAAAATCCCACAAAACATTAAAAAATCTCCTATACTTATTACTGAGGGATCGGGAAAAGGTGGAGGTAAAGGAATTACATCTGCTAAAAATTTAAAAAGAGTCTTATGGTTAATCAAGATATGGGTAATACTGTCACCATCCTGCAAAGAACGGGCAAAGCTATCTAATCCGACCTGATTTAGACTTTCCATTAATACAGGCATATGCCCACCATTAAAAAATATAACTATAAAATTTAGTAATATTCCCAAAAAAATTAGATTCATTCCTTTTAATTCATAATTATACCATACTGCTATCAAGAGAATCAGATAAGAAAAGATAAAGAGAAAGTTACCATAATGAATTATCAGTTTAATCTGGCGTGAGGCTAAAAAGACTAAAATTACTTGAATTAAAAAAGCAGCTAAAATGAGCTCTACTTTTTGTAAGGATATCTGGGTTAAATTTTGATACTTCCCTTTACGAATTATTCCCACTGCGATAGAAAAGATCAAAAGATATAAATATAACATTATTTATATTTCTTCTCCTTTCTCCAGCAAGGTAATCAGTATTTTCACCACCTCTGGGTCAAATTGCTTACCAGTCTGCTCTTTTAACTCTTTTAATATTTGCTCTTTACTCAACTTTCCTCGGTAAGGACGATCCGAACTCATAGCATCATAGGCATCTGCTACAGCTATAATCCGGGCAGCTAAAGGTATTTCTTCTCCCTTTATTTTATCCGGATAACCCCCTCCGTTAAATCTCTCATGATGGTGATAAATCGCTTCATAAGATTTTTTCAAAAAATCTACCGGTTCGATAATCTTAGCACCTAAGGCAGAATGGTTTTTTATTTTACTGTACTCTTCTTCTGTTAACCCAACACTCTTCCTTAAAATAGCTTCATCTATGCCAATCTTCCCTATATCATGTAATAAAGCAGAATATTCTAGTTTTTCAAGTTCTTCTGCTGAAAGGTTCATTAATTGACCTAAGGTTACCGATACCCTGGAGACCCTTTCGGAATGACCTTTGGTATAAGGATCTTTGGCATCGATAGCAGCTGCTAAAGCTCGAATAGTATCTAAATACATCTGCCTCATTTTAGTATACAATTCGAAGGAGCGACGGGCAAGTAATAAAGGTAAAAAGAATAGACCAATCCCCAAGACCCCTACCTGAACATAGATAATTGCCATTAGTAAACCTAAAGGGGCTTCAGATAAATAGGTAGGTAGATTATCCTTAAAATTTAATCTCCAAACTTTACTAATTTTACTACCTTCATAAAAGGATATAACTAAAGTAACCAAGGTTAAATTAACCAGACAGTAAGTAATAGCACACAGGAGGGCCGGGATAATAAAATTAAAAAAATTCTGAAAGCCAATGACTCCTCCGGTAAATTGATAAACTAGACCAGCTAACCCTGCGGAAAGAGCATATTGAGAAGCATCAAATATCCTCTTATACCAGGGTGATTTTCCTTTTATTTGTTGATAAATTACTAAACTTAGAGAAGTTATTAACATTGCCACAGCTGGACCATAAACCAAAATCAAGACAAAATCTATAGGAAAACCTATAGTCATATATCCTCCATAAGGCAAGGTCACAGGGATATATTCAGCAAAAACCGAAAGAATTAAAAAGAAACTTAATATTATATATTCGCGGGGGGAAAGACTAAGAGAGGGGAAAAGATATATAAAAAGGGCAAGAGCCAAGCCTGCCACCAGTCCAATATAAATCTTTACTTTGATATTCAAAATGTAAACAACCTCTTTTACATAAAGTTAGGCCGGAAAACCTCTATATTATCTTTTAATACCTATGGTTGTACATTTATTAGTGCTGATTTATTTAATTATAATTTATATCATCCCCATCTAGCTTTAGCGCCACCAGCCAGTAATAAGGCCAGGACACTAATCAAGAAGCTAATGAGTTTAGCTTTATTTAACTTCATCTTGAGCACCTCCACGGTTTTTATTTGCCTTTCGACATTTAAAACCGCTTCGCTTCGCTCGAGATACTCCATCAATTGCTCTATCTATGACTGCATTATGTTAATAAAGGTTTACCCGACCTAATAGGAAATATTATTTTACTAAAATTCTACGATTGGTGGCTTTTAGAATAGCCTTGACAATCGCTTTATTAAAATCATCTCCCACCAATGTGGAACCTACTAAATGCTCCTTTCCTCTAGCTTCAATTAGATAGATAGAAGCCACTACTGCTTCCTTCCTATCTAGATTTACCTTTTTAAGTTCATTTAGTTGAAAAAAAATTGAACCTTCTAAATAAGAACTAATACTCTCTAAAGTTGCTTTAGCCACTAAATATTCCTGATTTTCACTCCAGTTTTTTCCAGATACCTTTCCTTCAAAAATTTTATTATTCTCCTCTAACCTTACAATGATCTCTGAGTAATCACCCACTGTGGTTACCTTAAGATCAACAAACTTTAATCTGGAAGGTAAGGAAGAAACAGTTTCTTTATTGGGCTCCTCATTTATCTTATCTTCCTTTACCTGAGCTATACTAATCTTGCGATAATCTACCTGAATATTATACTTTGCCAGTAAAAATGATTCAATATCCCGGGTTATCTTCTTAGGGTTGGAGGAATTTCTGGTAATCACATGAATCTCTTTGATATTTTTGTCTTCCGCTAAAACTATTTTGGCAAACAATACATCACTAATATCTTTTAATGACTTCTCTACTGTTTCTACATCGAGATCGAAACGTTTTGGGATGATAAAATTACGAAAGGAATTCAATTTATTCTTTTCCATAAATCCTCCTTAAAACTCTGGTTCTATTAGTCCAAAATTTCCGTCTTTCCTCTTATAAAGTACATTTACTCTATTGGTAAGATCATTAGCAAACACATAAAAGCTATGCCCCAACAAATCCATCTGCATAGCTGCTTCCTCTACCGACATAGGTTTTAAAGCAAATTTTTTAGTTTTCACAATTAACGGTAAATTATTCCGTGCTTCTTCGTTTAGACTGTTTTCTAAGTTTCTCAATTCAGTTTCGTGGTTTTCTACACTGCTTTTTTGTAAATATTTTTCTCGGTATTTTTGAATCTGCCTATCTAATTTATCTACTACCTTATCTATTGAGGTGTACATATCATCAGATTCTTCCTCTGCCCTGATTAAAGCTTTTTTAGCTTGTAAAGTTACCTCTACAATCTGCCTACTCTTTTCAACACTAAAGGTTACTATTACCTCCAGGATATTTTCAAAATGCCGATCAATTTTGTTCAATCTTTTCTCTGTATAATTTCGTAATGCCTCTGTTACTTCCACATGTCTACCTTTAAAGATAATTTTCATAGCAAATCCTCCTTTTCAGTAATAGTTTATTCTATTAATAATTTTCTACTTTCAGTGAAATTATTCCTTTTCAAAACCTTAAAAATTATTCAAAATAATCTTTTTACAAAACTTATCTGCTAGTTTTAACTTCATTGTTCACCTTTCCCTGGACTGACCTGGTCTTTGCCCCCACACCCGCCTGCTGAGAGTTTCGCATTAGAAGTGCTTCCTCTACTACTCCTCTTCTCTTATTTTAATACCCCGAAGGGAAATAAGGCAGGACTTACTCCAAAGCCGCACCATGCTCAGTAACTAAAGTTACCTTACGTGGGTCGTTTTGCCTGCGACTGGCTTCGACTTTCAACCACAGCTCCAGGGAAAGGAAAATTTATTTTATATTCCTCTAGCCAGAGTTAACACAAATACTTTATTTGCCCCTGCTCTTTTTAATTCTTTAGCACATTCTTCTACCGTCGAACCAGTAGTAAATACATCATCAAAAAGCAATATTCCTTTATCCTTTATTTCCTCCGGTTGGGTAACAGAGAAAGCTTGAAAAACATTCTTTTCTCTATCTTTCCTAGAAAGACCAACCTGAGATAGTGTAAATCTATTTTTTACTAATACCTTCTCCTTTACTGGAAGGGTAAAATAATCACCCATTATTTTGCATAATAAAAAACTTTGATTAAAACCTCTTTCCTTCCAATCTTTCTCATGTAAAGGGACCGGTATAATTATATCAATGAGTTTAAGTAATTCTTGCTGAAAAAGTAAATATCTAATTAATAACTCTCCCAGAGGTTGAGCTAAATTCTTTTCTTTATTATATTTTAAAAGATGAATACATTCTTTTAGCACTCCTCTATATTTACCTACGGAGCGAGAATACTCAAAAGAATATTCTCTATTTTTACAATCAAGACATATTAAATCATCTTGCTGATAAGGCAAACCTGGTGCAATAGATAAAGGCTTATTACACTTTTTACAATAAGGTTCCTCAATTAACTGGATATCTTTTAAACAATCCTCACAGATAGAGTAACCCGCTGATTCACGAATAGGATGTTTACATACCCTGCATTCTAGTGGAAAAATTAAATTGAGTAAACCCTCTATTAAATATTTTATCATATTTTCTGTTTTCTTACATATTTTTCCTAAATAATAGATTGTTTTTTATTAAAAAAATCAAGTCCCTTCTTCCCAGGAAGAAAGATATTTTTCCTGTTCACTAGTAAGCCGGTCGATTTTAATTCCCAATGACTCTAATTTTAACTTCGCCACCTCCTGATCTATCTGGGGAGGAACTACATAAACCTTTGTGTTTAGGTTCTTACTTTCTTTTAATAAATATTCAACGGAGAGTGCTTGATTAGCAAAACTCATGTCCATAACACCAGCTGGATGACCTTCCGCTGCTGATAAATTTAAAAGTCTACCCTCAGCCAATAAATTTATTTTCTTCCCATCTTTTAAAGTATATTCTTCAATATATTCTCTTACTCTTTTTTTCTCTTTGCTCATTTCCTCCAGAGCAAGTAAATCTAACTCTACATTAAAATGCCCAGAATTAGCAATAATTGCCCCATCCTTCATTACCTTGAATTCTTCGCGAGATAAGACATAAATATTTCCGGTTACAGTAACAAAAACATCGCCAATTCTGGCAGCTTCCTGGATTGGCATAACCTGAAAACCGTCCATAACTGCTTCTAAAGCCTTCATAGCATCGACTTCGGTAATAATTACCTGAGCTCCCATACCCTTTGCTCTTAAAGCTAATCCTTTTCCGCACCAGCCATATCCACAAATTACAAATTTTTGACCAGCTAGTAAAATATTAGTAGCCCTTAATAATCCATCTATAGTGCTCTGTCCGGTGCCATAACGATTATCAAAAAGGTGTTTGGTTTGGGCATCATTTACCGCAATAATAGGGTAAGCAAGGGTCCCTTCTCTTTCCATACTACGCAGACGAATTACTCCGGTAGTAGTCTCTTCTGTTCCAGCAATAATTTGAGAAAGCAACTCTTTCTTTTCAGAATGAATAGTAGAAACTAGATCAGCTCCATCATCCATGGTAAGATGAGGTTTATTACTTAAAACAGCTTGAATATGTTGATAATATCTTTCTTTATCTTCGCCTTTGATGGCAAAAACAGGAATTCCAAAATCTCGAACTAAACAAGCAGCAACATCATCCTGAGTGCTTAGAGGGTTAGAGGCACAGAGAAATACCTTTGCTCCACCCTCTTTGAGGGTGATGGCTAAATTGGCAGTTTCCGTAGTTATATGAAGACAGGCTGCGATGTTTAGCTTAGCCAGAGGTTTTTCCTGTCTAAATCTACTCTGGATAATAGAAAGAACGGGCATCTGTTTTTCTGCCCACTTAATTCTATCTTTACCCTGATCAGCTAAACTAATGTCCTTTATATCATAGTCCATTATGTTTTCCCTTTCTTTAAATTAATTGAAAAGATTCTAATTAAATCTATCTTTATTGTTTATATTATATTTAGTAAACCTCCTAAAAACAAGCAATAAATAAAGAATTTTATCCATGCTCCCATTATACAAAATTAAAAAATCAAGATTAATGGTAAATTATTATTTTAAAAAAGGATTGTTTTTTCTTTCCCAACCTATTGTTGAAGCAGGACCATGACCTGGGTAGATGGTAATAGCATCATCCAAAACTAATAACCTTTCCTTAATAGAATTTAATAAATCAAAATAAGAGCCTCCCGGTAAATCAGTACGCCCTATCCCTCCTGCAAATAAGGTATCTCCGGTAAAAATAACCTCCTTAACCAGTAGAGAAATACCTCCCGGTGTATGTCCTGGAGTATGAATTACTTTTAATTTTAAACTCCCCAAGTTAATTTCTTCTCCATCGACCAAAAATCTATCCGGAGAAGGAGAAGATACTTCTTTACCTAAAAAAATAGAGAACTTTTCATTAATTTCTTGCAATAAACTGTCCGCATCCAATTGATGAATTAATAGGCTAGCTTGGGTGCTCTCCTTTAATAATTTATTCCCTAAAATATGATCTATATGACCATGGGTATTAATAATATACCTTAAATTAAGGTTATTCTCTTTTAAATCATTAATAATTATCTCTACTTCTTTTTCTCCTCCTGGATCAATAACTATTGCTTCTTTACTTTTTTTACAAGCCAGGATATAACAATTAGTTTGTAACGGACCTACTATTAATTTTCTAAAATACATTACCTGCTAATCCTTTCTTAATCTTAATTCAACAATAAATCTAAATCTATAATTCATCATTAAGTTGTTCATAAAATCTATTTACTCAAATCCAACAAAAAGAGATTTTAAAGTTTTACTTATCTTTTTTAATACCTGAGGATAATCGGTAATAATGCCATCCACCCCCGAGAGAATAAAACGTATCATATCTAATTCTTGATTTACAGTCCAAACATAGATAGTCTTTTTCTTTTGATGTAATCTTTCAATGAGCCGATGGGTAACCCATAAATAATAATAATTCAATCCATCTAGATCATTTAAATAAGTCCCAGGGATTATAGGTTGTAGAGATAAATAATTCACCTTTAGATGAGGATATTTTTTCTTCATCATTAAAGCAGTTTTTCGATCAAATAAAGAAAAAAGAAGATATTGAGGGGGAAAATCTTCAATTTCTTTGATCAATTGATCGACTATACCTGGATATAGTCTTTCTCCTTTTTTAATTTCTATATTAATCAAGGTAGATTTATTTTTAAAAACTTTTAGTATATCTTTAAGTAAAGGAATACGTTGATCAATAGATAATAATTCATTTTTTTTAAGCTGACTAATTTTATCCTCTTTCTTAATTTTTAGCAGTTTAAGGCCTTTTCTTATTCCTACCTGACGTGAAATAATCGGCTTTTTGACAGTACTAAATTTTTCTCCATCCCAGAACAAATAGAAACTTATTTTTCTATATCGATTCACCCCAAAAACATTTATAAAGTATCTATGATCATCTAATGCTCTTAATTCTATAAAGTATTTCTTTTCTTCAGGTATTTTTCGAGCTATCTTCTCTAGATAATCACCAAAAAAATGGGCAATATTATATTTCTGTAATTCCTTAAAAGTAAAATTTTTGAGGTCAACATTTTCGCCAGTTAATCTGCGTAAATTAGCATCATGAACTACTACTAATTGCTTATCCTTAGTCAAATGGATATCTAATTCTATTCCGTCTATTCTTAATTCCTGTGCTTTTTTAAAGCCAGATAAACTATTTTCTGGAGCAAATCCGCGGGCTCCTCTATGTCCTATAATAAGAGGTAATCTCATTTAATCTTCCTTAACCATAAATTCCTCTATAAAATATAAACTTCAAAATAATTTTTCACTATCTAATAAGATAGTAACTGGACCTGTATTATGAATCTTTACCAGCATCATAGCTTGAAATTCTCCAGTTTCTACCCTAATTCCATAATGGCTAACACACTCTATAAAATATCCATATAATTTTTTCGCCTTTTCCGGGGAAGCTGCCGAAATAAAACTAGGTCTTCTTCCTTTTTTACAATCCCCATAAAGAGTAAATTGAGAAATTATCAAAACCTCACCCTTAATATCCAGGAGAGAAAGATTCATTTTTTGTTGTTGATCTTCAAATATTCTTAGATTAACTATCTTTTCAGCAAGGCGTTCAGCATCTTTTTCCTGATCATCCTGACCAACTCCTAATAAAATTACTAACCCCATACCGATTCTTCCGACTTCTTTATTTGCAATCTCTACTGCTCCTTCCTTTACTCTTTGAATTACTGCTCTCATTTCTCCCTCCTGAATTTAGTTGACATATTTAAAAAAATCAAAAAATCTTTTTTCTCTCCACAGAATTTACACTTTTTACCTTCATTATTCTCTTAGCAATTTCTTGATATTGCTTCACGTTATTTACTAAAAAATCCACCTCGATAATTGCTTCACCTTTTTTATTAACTACAGCGTGTAAAGCCTGGACTGAAATCTTTTCATCAGAAAATATCTGCATAATGTCTTCAACTAAATTATTTCTATCTGTGGCGATAATCATAGTTTTAATAGGATATAATAACTCACCCGTACCCAACCATTCAGCTTTTACCAGCCGATTGCGATCCGAAGTGATCAGTTGTTCAATATTGGGGCAACCCATTTTATGGATAGAAACTCCTCTCCCCTGGGTAATATAACCAATAATATCATCACCTGGTACTGGATTACAACAACGGGCAAATCTGACCATTACATCTCCTATCCCCTCAACTTTTACCCCTTGATCTGGTCTTTTTTCCCTGGTGGGAGGTGGAGTAGTAAAAATAGCTTTTTCAGCAGGAATAATTTTAGTGAGGATTTGATTGGGAGTTAGTTTTCCATATCCTAAATTTTCAAACATAGTATCTAGTTCAGAAAAACCTAATTCCAATGATATTTCATTCAGTTTTTTTGAGAATTCTACAGATGGCTCCAGGCGTAATTTTTCCATTTCTTTTTCCAGAATTTCTTTACCCTTCTGAATGTTTTCTTCGCGCATTACTTTTTTAAACCAGGTTTTTATCTTATTTTTTGCAGCAGAGGTTTTAGCTATATTTAACCAATCTCTACTGGGCCCTCTGCTTAGTTTAGAAGTCAATATTTCTACTATGTCTCCACTTTTTAATTTATAATCCAGTGGTACTATCTTTTTGTTCACTTTCGCCCCTATACAGGCATGACCTACATCCGTATGAATAAGATATGCAAAATCTATGGGCGTAGAGCCAGAAGGGAGTATTTTTACATCTCCCTTAGGGGTAAAGGTAAATACTTCATCCTGAAAAAGACCAATCTTTAAGTCTTCCATAAATTCCTTCGGATCTTTTAGATCTTTCTGCCACTCTAGAATCTGCCTTAACCAGGATAATCTTTCTTCAATCTTCTTATCTTTCATAAAATCAATTTTCTCTTTATATTTCCAATGAGCAGCAATTCCATATTCCGCAGTTCTATGCATCTCCCAGGTACGAATCTGAATTTCCAGGGGTTCTCCTTGGGAAGTAATAACTGTGGTATGTAAAGACTGATACATATTGGATTTTGGCATGGCAATATAATCTTTGAATCTGCCAGGCATAGGTTTCCAAAGAGAATGCAATAATCCTAAAACCGCATAACAATCTTTTATTGAGTTACAGATTACTCGAATTGCAATCAAATCATAAATTTGAAAAAAATCTTTTTCTCTTTCTTCCATTTTTTTGTAAATACTGTAAATATTTTTAGGGCGCCCCTGAATCTCTGCGGTTATATTTACTTTTTGTATTTCTTTTTTGATGGTTTCTTTTATCTCTTCTACATATTTTTCTCTATCCTGGCGGTTTCTTGCTATTCTATTAACCACTGCTCTAAATTTTTGTGGTTTTAGATAGCGTAGTGAAAGATCTTCCAACTCCCATTGAATTTTAGAAATACCTAATCTATTAGCAATAGGAACATAAATTTCCAGAGTTTCCTGCGCAATTCTTACTCTTTTGGGGGAAGGAACATATCGAAGGGTGCGCATATTATTCAAGCGATCAGCTAACTTAATTAAAATCACTCTGACATCTTCAGCCATAGCCAAAAACATCTTGCGAAAATTCTCCGCTTGTTGCTCCTCTTCAGTCTTAAAAGAAATTCTACTTAATTTGGTTACCCCATTAACCAGCATCGCAATTTCTTGCCCAAATTCTTCTTCTAAATTACTTAATTGTGCTTCGGTATCTTCAACTATATCGTGAAGAATTCCTGCTGCTACAGTCACTGTATCCAATTCCAGATTAACTAAAATTTCCGCTACCTCTAAGAGATGCAAAATATAAGGCTTTCCTGAATACCTGTTCTGATTGCGGTGAAATTTAGCTGCATATCGATATGCTTTCTTAATTAGATTTACATCTGCTTGAGGAGCGTATTGGGGTATTTTTTTTAAGATATATTTAATCAAACCCAACTTTGTAATCGCTTACACCTTCTTTTCAAACTATTCCAATAAAATAAATATTTATTTAATTATATCATTAAAAAGATTTTATAATATTTTTCTTCTTACTTATTTTAATATTTTACGATGGAAAATATATTATACTCCTTTAATTTGTCCCGAGGATTTAAAAATTCCAGCTCAACTATAAAGGCTGCCCCTATCACAATCCCTCCTAATTTCTTAATTAATTCAAAAACTGCGCCAGTCGTTCCCCCAGTAGCTAAAAGGTCATCGACCACCATAATTCTGTCACCCTTGTTTACTGCATCTTTATGGATTTCTAAAACACTTTCTCCATATTCTAACTGATAAGCTATTCTTTCTACTGCACTGGGTAATTTATCTGGTTTACGAATAGGTAAAAAACCTACTCCTAATTGATAAGCTACCGGGGAGCCAATTATAAATCCTCGAGCTTCAATACCGGCAATATAATCTATAGAGTACTGCTGGCAATACTCAACAATTTTATTAATACTATATCGAAAAGCTTCCCGATCCTTAAGTAAAGTAGTTATATCTTTAAATTGAACACCTTTTACCGGAAAATCTGGAATATTTCTAATCTTAGCCTTCAAATCCATATCTTTTGTTTTCCTCCTTGTCATTTTTAATATCTTTGATATTAAGTTGAATATTTTTATTACCATTCCAATGATTAAGTTCTACATTAAAAGCTAAATCTACGACTTTATGTTCTAAAAATAAATTAGACATTTTTTTAGATAAACCAAAACCAATACCCTCAATTATTCTATTTTCGTGAAATATTTTTAATTTTAAGTGTTCTTTATTGCCCCCTACCATTTTCCAATCGATAATATGATTGTTATAGCTACAAAAAATGGGTGAGGGATTTCCTAAACCAAAAGGTTCAAGAAGATTTATTTCTTTAATTAAATTAACATTGATCTCATCCAAAGAAAGGGGGGCATCAATTTCTAAAGAGGGTAACACTTGCTCATCAGGAAATTCCTCGAGAGCGCATCTATTAATTCGAATGATAAATTCCTCTATTTTCTCAACCTCAATAGTCATACCCACTGCATATTTATGTCCACCATAATTTATTAAGAGATCCTGACATCTTTCTAAAGCTTTAAACAAATTAAAATCTTTTATACTTCTACCTGAGCCCTTTCCAACCCCATCTTTCTTAGCAATTACTATCACCGGACGATTAAATTCTTCCACCAATCTGGAAGCAATGATTCCTATTATTCCCTGATTCCATTCTTCTGAGGAAACAACCAGTATTTTATTATCTTCTTCTTCTATTTGTTCGCAAATTATTTGTTTAGCTTCCTTTAAGACGCTATCACTCATATCCCGACGAAATTTATTTATTTCTTCTAACTTCCTAGCTAGATAAGTTGCTTTAGCTGGAGAATCAGTTAATAATAGTTCTAAGGCAATTTTAGGGTCATCTATCCTTCCAGCAGCATTCAATCGGGGAATCAGAGTAAAAATAACCTCTTTAAGAGTAAGGTTTTTTCCGGCTAATCCACTTTCCAGCATTAAACTTTTTAATCCAACCCTTGAAGATTTATTCAGATTTTCTAACCCATTTTTTACAAAAATACGATTTTCATCAATTAGAGGTACGGAATCAGCAATAGTTCCCAGGGCAACATAATCAAGATAATTAAATAATTCTTCCTGACTTTTGTGTAATTTCTGATAAAGAGCCTGGATTACTTTAAAGCATACTCCTACTCCGGACAAATCTTTAAAAGGATAACTTTTTCTATACTCAGGATTTATAATATTTATAGTGGGAGGTAATTCCTGAGATGTTTTATGATGATCAATAATGATAACTTCAATACCTAATTTATTTGCTTCCTCAATTTCTGTAATAGAATTAACTCCACAATCTACCGTAATAATCAAGTTAAATTGATTCTTATTAGCAAGTTCTATTATTCCCCTATTTAATCCATAACCTTCGCTAAAACGATTGGGAATATAAAAAAATAAATCTGGAATAAACTCCTTCAAAGCAGAAAATAAGAGAGCAGTACTGGTTATTCCATCAACATCATAATCTCCAAAGATTAATACTCTCTCCCTTTTCTCTTTTGCTTGTAATATTCTGTCAATTACCCTTTCCATATTTTTAAAAGTATATGGATCTCTTAAATCTTTCAAATCAGGCCATAAAAATTTTTTTGCTACTGAAATTTCCTCTATTCCTCTATTGATGATTACCCGGGATAAAAGACTGGATATATTTAATTCTTGAGAGAACATTGATTGCATTCTTTTATCTACCTTAACTATTTGCCAATCCAATCTTTTTTACACTCCCCTCTCCCCTTTACCAAAATATTAACGGTTAATTGCTTTTTTATTTATTTTTATTTAATTTTAATGCTTAAAAATTTTAGCAATAAGAGTCAAAATAATACTTAATAGAATACATAAACCTAAAGGGAAATAGAATACAAAATTCTTTCTTTGAATTAAAATATCTCCTGGCAATTTACCAGGCCAAGAAAATTTCCCCGCCAATAAAAATACTACTCCTAAAAAAACTAAAAATATTCCTAAAAATAAAAGTATCCTACCTAAAAGATTAAATTCTGACATCTTTTATTTTCTCCTGTTGAAAAGGATAGAATTATTTTTTACTATTTTTTTTAGTTATTTTATTGACTGTTTTTCCAGTTCTAATTTTAAAAATACTGTTCCATTCTATTAACAAAGGGCTGGCCAGGAAAATAGATGAATAAGTTCCTGCAATCATTCCAACAAACAGAGCTAAAGCAAAATCTGAAAGGATGTTGCCCCCTAGAAAATATAGTGCTAAAATAGGAAGGATAGTAGTTAAAGAAGTATTTATTGTTCTGGAAAGAGATTGATTAATGCTCAAATTGATTAAATTCTCAAAACTATCCCTGGTTTTAAGCTTTATATTTTCTCTAAGTCTATCCAAAACTATAATACTATTATTTAAGGAGTAACCCACTATAGTCAGAACAGCTGCAATAATGGAAACAGTTATCTCCTTCTGTAATAAAGAGAATAGACCAAGTACGATCAAACAATCGTGAAAAAGAGCTAAAATCGATACTATGGAATATTTAAATTCAAATCTAACTGTAATATAAAGAATAATACCCAAAAAAGCAATTAGTAAGGCATAAATTGCCATCTTCTTCAGACTTTCACCAATAACTGGACCTACTGTTTCTTCCCTTAATACTTCCAAATCTGCTACCTTGGACCGGAAAGAAGCCAATATTCCCCTGATGGATTCTTGATCAACCTTCTCCATTCTAATGACAAATTCATTTTCCCCCAGATGTTGTATGGTACTTCCTCCTAGATTAAAATCAGCTAAAACATTTCTTACTACCTCGGTAGAAACTGATTCAGTAAACTTAATTTGTAGTAAAGTACCACCAGCAAAATCGATACCAAAATTAAAACCTTGAAAAAGTATAGAGATTAATCCGATCAAAATCAAAAAAGCCGCTATGATAAAGAATAACTTTCTATTTTTTACAAAATCAAAATTTTTTCCTTTAAATAAATTCATCTGATACTCCTCCCCCTGTTTCCTCTATATTAATACTTTTGGGTTAAATTTCTTACCTACCAATTCAAGAATTACTTTAGTAACCACAATTGCAGTAAACATACTAGCCAATATTCCGATACTTAAAGTAACTGCAAATCCCTTAATTGCACCTGTTCCAAAATAAAATAAAGCTACAGCAGCAATTAAAGTGGTAACATTGGCATCGAATATTGCCCGGAAGGCTTTACTAAAACCAGCGTCAATAGAGGCCCGAAAAGTTTTTTCTAGTCTTAATTCTTCTTTAATCCTTTCAAAGATTATAATATTTGCATCTACTGCCATCCCGATAGTTAAAATTATTCCAGCTATTCCAGGAAGAGTTAAAGTAGCTTTTAAGCCTGCCAGTGCACCAATTATAAGTAGCATACACATCAGTAAAGCAAAGTCAGCAATTAATCCAAAGCCTTTATAATAAATTAACATAAATATTAAAATCAAGATTAAACCTAATACTCCCGCCTTAATGCCTTTGGAAATTGAATCCTTCCCTAGGGTAGGTCCTACCGATCTATTCTCCAGTACCTCTACTTTAACTGGTAAGGCACCAGATCTGAGTAGCAAGGCTAAATGTTTTGCACTATCTACAGTAAAATTTCCAGTAATCTGGGCTTTACCACTTAATATCGGTTCCTGCACTACCGGAGAAGAAATTTCTTTCCCGTCAAGAGTAATAGCTAAAATATTGCCTACATTAGCAGTAGTAGCTTGGGCAAATTCCTTGGCTCCCTCACTGTCAAATTCAATCAAAACAATTGGACGACCGAATTGATCGAAACTTGCTTTAGCGCTAGTTAGATGAGCACCAGTTAACTCAGTTTCACCCTGGCTATTTTTAAACTCCAAAAGAGCAGTCTGCCCAATTATTTGTACCGCTAATTCCGGATCTTCTATCCCAGGCAATTGAACCAAAATTCTTTTACTTCCATCTCTCTGGATTAATGGCTCAGAAACTCCCAACTGATCAACTCTATTTCTAATAATTTCTAAAACTCTATTTACTGCGTCATTATCTACTGGGGCATTAGGGCTATCAATACACTCTAAAATTATATGAGAACCACCCTTTAAATCTAATCCCAACTTTATCTTCTCACCAAGAGGAAATGATAAGATAAGGGCAATTAGAATTGCAACCAGAATACTTATTACTTTTAAAATCCTGACCGAATTCATAGAATACTCCTCTCTTTCTTTTACCCTATTTTTAGTTTAACTGAATAATTATAATATTTTGTTGTTTTTCTTGTCAACGATAGACCCATCCTGCATTAGAGAATATCTTTGGATTAAAACATAACGAGTTTTAATTAAAAGCAAAAATCAAACAATATAGGCAGGCATATAGATTGAATACCTGCCTACATATACCCAAAATTATATTTTATTTTGTTCTAAATCTATGTCTTTTTTACTTATTTTAGCCTATTATTCTTTTTCTCTCTTAACCCCTATTGCACTACGGGTGGTATTTATCATTACATCTTTGGCAATTTCTAAAGTCAGGGTATCACCTTTAATATCTCTTACTATGCCATAGACCCCACCAATAGTAATCACCTTATCACCTTTTTGTAGACTATCCAGCATTAGTTTATGTTGTTTCTGTTTTTGCTGTTGAGGTCGAATCAGTATAAAATAAAAAATAGCAAATATAATTATTAAAGGTAAAAATTGTTGCAAAGCTTCCATTTTTATTTATCACGCCTTTCTATTTTATTTTAAAACATCGCTTAAATTATACACAATCTAATGTTATTTGGCAAATTATTTTTGTCCATTTGTTATTTAAGAATTAAAAGTG
>DJVR01000039.1 GCA_002441285.1 Candidatus Atribacteria bacterium UBA6251
CACTTTTAATTCTTAAATAACATTTGAAATATTTTTATAGAAATTTGAATAAAATTAAGATAATATAAAAAAAATGAGGTTAAGATTAAAATTTTAAATATTTTCAATTTTATTAATATATAGAATAAGGAGATAAATAAATGCTATAATAAAATTAAGATTAAAAAATAATCATAGTAGGGAGGTATAGCCAGTGAAGTCTATTATTCTCTGTGCCGGAAAAGGTACCCGCCTTAGACCACTAACCTACACCAGTGCAAAACATTTGATTCCTATCGGAAATAAACCCGTTCTTTTTTATGGCATAGAAGCAATAAAGAATTGTGGAATAAAAGATGTAGGTATAATTATTGGAGAGACTGGAGAAGATATCAAAAAGGAGACGGGAAGTGGAAGACGCTGGGGGATAAATATTTCTTATATCGAGCAAAAAGAGGCATTAGGTTTAGCACATGCTGTAAAGGTTGCTTCTGATTATCTGGGAGAAGAAAAATTTTTAATGTATCTGGGTGATAATCTACTTAAAAATGGAATCGAAGATTATGCTAAAAAATTTTTACAGGAAAATTATCACGCTTTTGTGCTATTGACGGAAGTAGAAAATCCTAGGCAGTTTGGAGTGGCAGAAGTAAAAGAAGGTAAAGTAGTCAGAGTAGTAGAAAAGCCCAAAGATCCACCCAGTAATTTGGCTTTAACCGGGATATACTTTTTTGACCAAAATATACATCAAGCTATCAATAGTATTAGGCCCTCCGCTCGAGGTGAACTGGAAATCACCGATGCTATTCAATGGATGATTGAAAAGGGTTATAAGGTAGGGGCAGATGTAATCAAGGGATGGTGGAAGGATACAGGTAAACCAGGAGATATTCTAGAGGCAAATCGCTTGGTTTTGGAGAGCATAGAAAGAGATATTTATTCAGAAAAAATAGATCAGAATTCCAGTATCCTGGGAAGGGTTAAAATTGAAAGAGGAGTGGAAATAATAAATTCTAAGATATTAGGACCAGCCATCATTGGTAAAGGTGCTAGAATTCTCAATTCCTATATTGGTCCTTTTACTTCCCTTTCTGAGAAAGTAGAAATAGTAAATAGTGAAATTGAATATAGTGTAGTATTGGAGAATACCAGGATTGCCAATGTAAACGGAAGATTGCAAAGATGTTTAATCGGAAAAGGAGTGCAAATCTTTCATTCGGATGACCTCCCTCGAGTATTTAAATTTATTTTAGGGGACCACAGCTCCCTCAATCTAATGTAAAAAAAAGTGCCAGGCACTTTTTTTTACATTAGAAGGAAGTGCCGAGGGCAAAGTAGATATCACGGCTTTTTGGTGCATTGAGGGCTTGGGCAAAACCTAACCTTAAGCTAAAAGGAGAATCAAATTTTGAATTAAAGTCTGCTTTTAATTCTATTCCAATTCCGGTCTTATATTCAGACTGAGGAGTGCTGGTTAAATCATTCTCTAAATTATTAATACTTACGAGGTTACTATCATTATTTTCCCCATTACCCCAGACTTTGCCTATATCAACAAAGAAGAGACCAGATATCCTTTCTAAGAAGAAAGAGAGGGGTCCAAATTTTAAACTTCTTTCAATATTGGCCAGAGGAAAACGGTATTCCAGGCTGGCTAAAATTAAATTATTCCCTTTTAGATAGGAGGATTTATATCCACGCAAAGGAAAAGTGCTGGTTTCAGTAGTAGAGAGATTGTGAGCAGAAAAATGACCTCCCAAGTAATATTTTTCTTCTTCAGGAAGAATAGGGCTGCTATATCCCGCTACCAACCGTAAAGCCAGTACCTGATGAAGGGCAGGTAAAGAAAGAAATTTTCGACCATCAAAAAGTAATTTGTAAAAATTATAGTCACTGCCTAAGATTGGATTGGCATATTCATAACTTAAGGAAAAGGCTTGTCCTTCTTCTGGGCTGATAGAAAAACCATATTTTTCTGTATCAGAGTAGGTATAAGATAGTTTGAGGCTAGCGATATTCTGATAGTCATTTTGGAACTGGTTTTCTAAAGAAATTGAGGATGAAATCTTTTCTTTTTCATACTCATAACCTAAGGAGAAAATTCTCTGGTAAGAACGAGAATTAGTAGAAGAGCTAAAAATGCTTTTTTCTCCCTGTTTTTGAAAATAAAGATTAAATCCCGCTTTTCCATTTTCCCACCAGGAATCCGAATCAAGTCTGGAGGAAATAGAATTAGGTAAATTAGTCTCTCCTTGAAAGAATAGTTTAAGTATAGGGTAATGATGATAGTAATAGTAAGTAAAATCATAATTTAAAGTATTGCTAATTAATCCGTAGGTAATAGTCAGTGGTAATGAGTGAAAGCCCAAAACATCAGCTAATTCGGTGGAAAATCCTAATCCCAGATCTTTTTCGCTCAATCGAGCAGCGGGAATCCAGTAAGTGGGTGGCCAAAAGGAGGCAAAAGGAGAATAATCATCAATTGGATAAAGGGTTACGGAGTTAGAATTTAGAAAAGCTAAATTCTCTTCTGAATTTAGATTAACTGTTGGAGCTGAACAGGTTTTAGTTTGCATCGAAATCTCAAATATATTATTGCTGGTGGTATATTCAACGATTTTAGGGTTTTCTATCTCTATCAAGTATTCTGGATTCATCTTTAAGTCCATAAGATGTAGTTCATATCCAGTAGAGTGATATTCGATATAAGCTAATTTTTTACCGTCTAGAGAAGGAGCAGGTTGAAATGCGCCACCTAAGACATTGGTAAGTTGGTATAATTTTTGATCGGCTAATGAATAAGCGAATAGATTATAAATATTATAACTTCGGTCAGAAGAAAAGAAAAGTAATTGACCATCTGCTGACCAGGCTGGACTTAGATCGGTAGCTTTGTCCAAAAAGATTGGTTGCGGTGCGATTTTTTTACAACTAGAATAATCTTTTGGTAAAGGGAGAAGATAAATATCCTGTTGACCATCTTTCCAGGCGGAAAAGGCGATAATATCTCCCTGAGGAGACCAGGCGGGTTGGTAGATTTGAGTGCCTTCGGTAAAATGAGTTAGATAAATAATATCTTTCGGCTGGAGAAAGAAATTATGTTGCTCTTTTAGACGAGATAAAGGTATATTGATTAAAACTAAGTTCTGTGTTCCTAAATTGTTGATTACGGCTACTATCTGAGGATTTTTTTGGTTTGAATTGGGTGACCAGGCAGGGTCTTTCAGTCGTAAACCTTTAGAGAGCCTTATATCCTTTTTATTCTCTAGATCATATAAATAAAGATCAAAAAATTGATAGTAGAGGTTATCTTCTGGTAGTTTAGCATAAATGATTTTATTGCCATCAGGAGAAATACTAAAAGAAGAATCGCGCCCGTAATTTCTTTTAAGTATAGCTTGTTTTTTAATTATCGAAGAAGTTAAGGATAGAGGAGTAGAAACAGAATAAGGATCAAGGATCTGAATAAAAGGATAAGAGTGGGGGGTAGAAACTCTAAAAGTAATTTGTTCTTCTCCTTTATTGGAAAGAAAAACCCACCTAGGGTAGTCTACCCAGTAGTGATAATCGGTTATCTGCTGTGATTTAGTGATTTCACGAGCAGCTGTAATTTTCTTTCTTTGGGTTTGATATCTTTCCTGTAAATCAGTTTTCCAACTCTGAAATAATTCATCTAAATCTAAGCCCAGGACTTTTTTAAAGGCATAATTAAAGCCTAGATAAGGGTAACGGCAAAATACTTCGCTTATTTCTATCATTTTTTCTTCTCCATATGTTTGGGCAATAAAATGGATGATTGATTGTCCATAAATATAAGGAGTATTACCTCCTGGCCAGGAGATTAGATAATATCCACTTATTTGATCTAAAGTATTTAGATGGTTTTCCAGAGTGGCTAAACGGAGATACATATCATAACGGGGGTCGATACCTCTGCCACCTATTTCTTCTAAAGATGAATTAAATTTAGTTTCGTTATAAACGGCTAATCCCTCAATTGCCCAGGTAGGTTGTAAAGCATTCGGAGAAATAATCTGTCCAAAAAAGGCACGAAGAGCCGTAGTTATCCCACCAGTCATTTCAAAATGAGCGATATGAGTATATTCATGAGTTAGAACCATTTTAAACCAACTTTTAAATTTCATATCAAAAGATTTTGCGGTGGGAGCGGTAAGAGCAAGACGAATTACTCTATGAGGAAAAGAATTAGCATATCCCAGTGTATAGTCGGTAAAATCTTCTAAAATTATAGCTATCTTTTGAAAATGGTGATGTGGAGGAAGAATAATTTGTTCATTGATTTGAGTATAGGTTTCTTCTGCTAATTCAGCAATTTGCTGGGCTAAATGTTTTAACGCAATAAATTGGTGATCGTTATTGGATTCAGAACTCTGGGAGTAATTGATTTTACCTGGATTTTTAGGTCTACTAAAAAAATAAATAGAAAAATGTGAGCTTTCTAACACTTTCCAGGACAATTCTGGGTCATAGCGGTATGCCTTGCTCTCTAGTTGTCCTATAAATAAAAATAAAATAATTAATAAATAAAAGACAATTTTATTCTTCATTTTCTCCCTATGTAAAAAAAAGTGCCAGGCACTTTTTTTTACATCATACTTTATTTTTGAGAAAATAATCTATTCTGAGTATGCTGAAATAAGATACGATAGAAGTTGTCAGTTTGTAAATTTTTTTGTATTCTTTTGTAGATCGTAAAAATACCTTGACGGGAGAGGTTAAGAGTTTTAGCAATGGTATTGGTAGGAAAACCTTCTTTGATTAAAATATAGACGATTAAGTGTTTTAAACGTTTGTTATCTTCTATAGAACCCAGGCGTTTTTTAACTAAAAGTAGAAAATTATTTATATCAAGGGAAGAGTTAAGTAACTCTTGATTGGTTATTTGATCGGAGAGGTGATTTAAATAATCTATTTCCAGATTTGCTCGATTTTTTTCATTTACTAATTTTTGTTTATTCTTCTCTACAAAATTTACAAAATTTTTTCGATCAGTTTGGCAGAGGTTTAAAAATTCATCGATTTTTAGCCAGGAAGGGGCTACTTTACCAGAACCAGAAGAAGGATAAAAATAGAGGAAGCTACTCCAGGGATATTTCTCTGGAGAGTCAACTAAGCCTGCTTCTACTGGATTTAAAGCCAAGTAAGATGCCACAGTGTATAAATAAAGGAAGTTTAGGATAAGATGACTTTTATAACGGTCCTGAAATAAATGACCTTTTCTTGTCCACCTACGGTTATACCAATGTACATAGGATGAGTTAAGAAAATGCATTGCTTCGGAAAGATTTGCTTGTTCTGTTTTAAGCAATAAATGAAAGTGGGTATCCATTAGAACAAAAGAGAAGAAGGAAATTTTAAATTCCTTGCTCATCTTAGTCATAAGATGAAAAAATTTTATTTTATCCTGCTCTTCTCTAAAAATATTAGTTCCTTCTACACCCTTGACTATGATATGATAACAAAGATTTTCCTGATTTATCTCTTTTCTATTTATTCTCCCCATAATACAAAAAGTATATAATTTTATCTTGCATATTTCAAGATGTAAAAAAAAGTGCCAGGCACTTTTTTTTACATTGTGATTTATATAGGAATAGGTTATAATTATAAGCAGTTATTTTTTAAGAATAAAAAGGAGGTTTGGTTAGAAAGGTGATTAAAAAGAATATAAAAAATAAAAAGAGTGATTTATGGTTTTATACTTTGATAGTTATTGCGTTAATAGGAATGTTTTTATGGTATCTTAGACAAATTGGATATTTGCCTTTATGGATTGATTATCAACCTTCCCCAATCCTGCAATCAATTGATTCTTCTTCAAAAGAAAAAAGAGCAGAATTTAAAATCATTAATGCTCACGAGCATGTCCAATCACCTCGTAATCTTCCTCTTCTCCTTAAAGTAATGGAAGATTGTCAATTAGATAAAATGATTTTATTAGGGACCCCAAAATATACTTTTTACTTAAGCACTAAATATGGTTTTGAGGACTATGATAAGAATAACCAAGATATTATTGAAATGAGTGAAAAATATCCAGATAAATTTATTGCTTTATGTACCATTAATCCTCTTGATGAAAATAAATTAGAGAAATTAAAAAAATTTATTGAAGCAGGTGCCAAAGGCCTAAAACTTTACAATGGTCATGGTTTTTTTTATGATAATTTTTTTAAGATTCCTCTAGATGATCCTGAAATGATGGAAGTATATAAATATTGCGAAGAAAAGGGAATTCCTATTCTTTATCATGTCAATAGTGGACGTTTTTTATCTCAATTTGAGCATATCTTACAAACATTTCCTCGCTTAACCGTTATTGCACCCCATTTTATTTTAACCTCTAGCAATCTTTTCCGTTTAAAGCAACTGCTAGATACTTATCCTAACCTTTATACTGACATAAGTTTTGGTCATCCAGATTATCAGGTAGCTGGCTTTAAAAGAATTTCTCAGAATATTTCTGCTTTTAGAAACTTTATGATGGAATATAAAAATCGGGTTTTATTTGGTACTGACATCGTTATTACAACATTTCGAGCGAAAAGTAGAAGTTATATTGATGAGGTAATACTGAGTTACTTTGATCTACTGGAAAAGGAAGAGTTTACCTTGCCTGAATCGATTTATCAAAAGATGACTAAGAAGGCACGAGAAAGTGCTGACCAAAAAATGGTTTATAAAGGGCTTCATCTTGATGAAGATACTTTAAGAATGATTTACCGAGAAAATGCTCTAAGAATCTTCGGAAAATAAAAATGTAAAAAAAAGTGCCTGGCACTTTTTTTTACATCTGGGGAGGAAGGAATGAAGTAAGAGATGGAGAAGTTTTTTAAAATAGCATTTGCTATTGGGTTAGCTGTTATGATCTTGTTTTTGGGAGGCTGTTCTAATTTAATAGAAATATTTCCTTTTTTAAATCAAGCACCAGTAATAGTTTCAAATCCAATTACCACTATTGAGGAAAATTATCTTTATTCTTACCAAATACAGGCAGAAGATCCTGAGGGAGATATTCTAAGTTATGATTTAATACTATACCCGGAAGGTATGAGTATTGATAAAAAAAGTGGGTTAATTAGCTGGCAACCAGATTATCAACAAACAGGTATTTTTCAAGTAGTAGTTGAAGTCAGCGATGGCAAACATACTATTCTGCAGGAATTTCAGATTGAAGTCATTAATCTAAATGATCCACCTCAAATTATTGCTTATTTTCCTGCAATTTTAAATATCACCATCTCTGAAGGTGAATCTATTAATTTTAAAATTAAAGCCCAGGGTCTAGATAAAGATTCCCACCTAGAAGCAAAATGGTTTATAGATGGAAAGTTAGCAGAGTATTCTTCAGTAGAAAGCAATAGTATTGAAACTATTTTTAAATTTATTTCTTCGCAAGGTGACTATAAGACCAAAACAATTAAAGGGTTAATTAGCGATGGGGAACTGGTAGACTATCTTGTATGGAAGGTAAATATTCAAGATACAACTCCTCCTCAGGCTCCTACCTTAGATTCAGTGATCTCTCCTACCAATATTTCGCCACAACTGCTTACTGGTACCAAGGAAGCCAATTCTTCCCTATTAATAAATGGGGTAGAAGTGATTGCTTTAAATGATTCTATTGAATGGTCTTATTCTTATCCTCTCATTGAAGGAGTAAACCACCTTAATCTTACCTCGCGTGATAGCTTTAACAATGAAAGTACACCATTAACGGTAGAGATAAAATATGATTTAAATGTTTATGTAGATATTAACAATAATAGTGGAATAGAAGACGGAACTGAAACCCATCCTTACAACACTATTAATGAGGGGATAGAGGCTGCTCTTCCAGGAAAATCAGTCATAGTAAAAGCAGGTACTTATCAAGAACAAATAGTGATTAATAAAGAAATTATTTTACAAGGAGAAGATCCAGAAAAGACTTTTATAGTAGGAAATGGATTTTCAGGTAATTTAATTACTCTAGAAGCTAATTTTATCACCATATCTAATTTTTGCCTTGATGGAAATAATAATACAGAAGTTGGCATATTTTTTGATGATTGTGATTCAATTCATCTAAACAATAATCGCATTACTAATCAGCACTATGGTATTAAATTTACGAATTCTTCTCCTTTGATAGAAGAGAATTCCCTTGATCATAACAGCTATAGCGGAATAGAGGTTGGGACAGGTGGAAAGGGACAAATTAAAAATAATTTGCTTCAATATAATCAATATGGGATGAGAATTTATGGAGATGCGTCTCCCCAGATTAGTTTCAACAATATTAGCAATAATTCAAATAGTGGAATTTATTGTAGAGAAAGTGCCACGCCAATAATTGAGGGAAATATCATTAGTGATAATTCTACTGGTATATTAATTGATTATAATATCACCTGGGGTAGTGTAGTAAATCCGGATTTAGGGGGAGGAGATGAAGGAAGCAAAGGAGAAAACATTATTTCAGGAAATAGCATTAATGGAGTGAATAATGAAACTCCGCATCCGATTAAAGCAGAAAACAACTGGTGGGGAGATGCTAATGGACCTAAATATCCAGGGAATAATTCTAGCTCAGGTGATTGGGTTTATTGGAATCAAGTAAATGGTACGATAGATTTTGATCCTTGGCTGACTAATCTGCCGTGATGTAAAAAAAAGTGCCAGGCACCTTTTTTTACATAAGGCTTGTTTGGGGAATGGTTATGTGATATGTTAATAAAGAAAAAAGTAGATTTTGATTCAGGGAGAAAGAAAGATGACTTCTATAAAAAATAATAAAATGAAAGAGGAACAAACTATTAAATTATTAGATGGAGATTTATTTAAAATTGATACAGAAAATATGCTTGGTTTTTTAGAAAATTTTACTGAAATGATGAAGGATGCCTGGCAGTTAGGTAAAGAGTTTACCTTTTCTTCTAAACTATTATCTATAACTTCAAAAAGATTGAATAATATAGTAATTCTGGGGATGGGCGGTTCTGCAATTAGTGGAGATTTATTAGTCAGTTATTTAGCTGATGAAATATCCCTTCCTATATCAGTAATACGTGGCTATGAGCTACCAAGATATGTGAATGAAAATTCTTTAGTTTTTGCCATAAGTTATTCAGGAAACACTGAGGAGACTATATCAGCCCTGGAAAAGGCACAAGATGCTAAGGCTCAAATTATCGTTATATCTTCTGGAGGTAAGTTTGCACAATTATCTAAAAAGAATGATTTTCCGTTTTTGAAGATACCTACTGGCATTCAACCCCGGGCAGCTCTTCCTTATCTATTTTTCCCTTTATTGCTAATTTTAGAGAAAATTGGCTTGATAGAAAAAAAAGATTATGAGTATGAAGAAACTTTAAATATTTTAAAAGAGTTGAACCAATACTATGGGGGGAAGATACCTTTTAAGGAAAATTATGCTAAACAAATAGCCTTGGAATTATATCAACATATACCCCTAATCTACGGTTCAGAGGGAATACTAGAAGGAATAGCAAGGCGATGGAAGACGCAGATTAATGAGAATAGTAAATGGCCTTGTTTTTGGAGTATTTTTTCTGAGCTAAACCATAACGAGATAGTAGGTTATGAGATAGATAATCAAATAAATCAGATGATTAAAATAGTATTTTTAGAAGATAGTCAGGGATTATTACGACTGGAACAACGCCGAAAGATCACTCAACAGATTATTAAAAAAAAGGTAGCAGGATTTGTTCACTGTCGGACCAATGGCCAGGGTAAGTTAGCCAGAATGTTTTCTTTGATTTACCTGGGTGATATGGTCAGTTATTATTTAGCTATAATTAATCAGGTTAATCCTACTACAGTGGCATGTATAGAAAATTTAAAAAAAGAATTAACTCGTAAAAAACTTTAACTATCTTTTTAATTCAATCCCTGGTTAAAAAAACAAAACATACTTTGATATACAATTAACAGAAGGATAATTATAAAAATACAAAAATTTTTCTTTACGATTTTATATGGTTATATTATATTATATTATTGGTGTGTAGTAGATAGACAAGCAGATAGATATAGATAGTAGACATAAGCAATAGATCGTTATATATAATAAATCTTTTAGACCATAATAATACACTTTAGAAGAGAAAAAATTACTTGAGAGAGTGGGTTAGTTTATTTTTTTTCAAAAAATATCTAATCGAGAGTAAGAAGATAGGGAAAATCTAGATAGGAGATTTTATATTTGCAATATTTAGAAGTTGGAATTATTGCCTTTATAGTTACTTATATTTTAACTCCTTACCTAGAGAAGGTAGGCAAAAAACAGAATATGGTAGATATACCTAATTACCGCAAAATCCACGAAAAGGCTATTCCAAATCTTGGAGGAGTGGCTATTTTTTTTGGTTTCTTGCTTAGTTTGTTATTGGGTAGCCAGATAGATATACAAATTAAATTTTTGGTGGCTGCGGGAACCTTAATTTTATTATTAGGTATAGTAGATGATATTGTAGATCTGTCTCCGCGAAATAAATTTTTGATTCAGATGTTACCTGCGCTGATAGTGATTATTTCCAATCAGGCTCTAATAAAAAATTTTATGGAAGGTCCTTTAAAATCTTGGGGATTGCTAAGTTACCTTATTTACCCGGTTTTAATCTTCTGGATAGTAGGGGTGACTAATTCCATTAATTTGATTGATGGATTAGATGGATTAGCTTGTGGTATATCCATCCTTGCATTTCTCGTCTTTTTCATTCTAGGGATACCACAAGGATTACCGTCCCTCAATCTAGTCAACCTTATTCTAGCTAGCAGTATGTTAGCCTTTTTAAGGTTTAATTTTTTCCCAGCCCAAATATTCTTAGGAGATTCGGGAAGTACCTTTTCTGGTTTTATGTTAGCTTCCTCCGGTGTCCTATGGGTTTTACGAAGTGAAAATTTACTTTATATTTTTATTCCTGTGATGATTTTATTTCTTCCCATCTTTGATACCCTGTGGGCTATTTTCCGCCGTTTTAAAAATCATCAGCCTATTTTCCAGGCAGATAAACAACATCTGCACCATCGACTGCTCAATCGGGGTATATCTCATAAAAATGCAGTTTTAATTTTATGGGCAATAAGTGCTTTTTTTTGCCTTATCGCCCTTATTTTAGTTAAGATGTAAAAAAAAGTGCCTGGCACTTTTTTTTACATGGAGGGGCAGGATGAAAGTATTAGTCAGTGGTGGAGCTGGATTTATAGGCTCTCATATTGTAGATTTACTGGTGGAGAATAATTTTCAGGTAATAGTAGTGGATAATTTATCTTCTGGGCGCGAGGAAAATATTAACTCTCAGGCTAAATTTTATAAAATAGATATTGTTAAAGAGGATAAACTAGAAGAGGTCTTTAAAAAAGAAAAGCCGAATTATATTATTCACCAGGCGGCTCAGATAAGTGTCTCTTTTTCGGTAAGAAATCCCTTATTTGATGCTAAGGTTAACATTCTAGGTTCTTTAAATCTATTAAAACAGGCTATAAAATACCAGACTAAAGGAATAGTATTTGCATCTAGTGGAGGGACTGTTTATGGAGAACCTGAATCTTTTCCCATTACAGAGGATTATCCCTTTCAACCCAATTCACCTTATGGTATCAGTAAAGTAGCAATAGAATACTATCTTAAATTTTTTCAAGCAAATTATGGCTTAGATTATATTTCTCTACGCTATGGTAATGTTTACGGTCCCCGCCAGGAAGCACAGGGAGAAGCTGGAGTAATAGCTATTTTTATTGAAAAAATGTTAAAAGGGGAGATTCCTACTATTAATGGAGATGGGGAATATATCCGGGATTATATTTATGTGCAAGATGTTGCCCGAGCTAATTTACTCGCTTTAAAATATATGTTAAAATTATTTAAAGTTAAGCTGGAGGGAAAAACCCTGGATCAAAAGAAGGGTAACCCCAGAATTAACGGTTTTAATTTGGGAACCGGAAAAGGTACTACTGTAAATCAGCTTTTCGCTCTTTTAAAAGAGATTATTCAGTTTCCTTATTCTGCCCATTATGGACCTCCACGTCCGGGTGATTTGCGAAAAAATATTCTGGATGGTCAATTAATTAAGGAAATCTGGGGATGGCAACCTGAGGTAATTCTGCCAGTTGGATTGAAGGAAACAGTCCGCTGGTTCAATGAGAAGATAAAGAAAGAAACTAAGGAACAGATAAAAAGATAAGGTAGAAAAGGAATAAAATATTTTCTGAAACTGTTAATATTTTTTTTCTTATTAATAGCCAGAAAAAGAAAATTACTTCATACTGTAGATGATAAGAATTTAATAAAATAAAAGTTAAATTCAGAAGAATAAACCAAACCAGAAAAAGGTTAAATTAAGGTTAAAATAGTAATTTGAAAAAATACAAGAAAGGTGGATTATGCAAGAAATTGAAACACTAACTAAGCTATTAGGAATTGGAATAGGCAGTCTTTTAATCATCTTTTTAGGACAAGCAGATAAGAAAGGTAAGCTTACTAACCTTTCCCGCTTGATTTTTCAGACCTTGATTGCCCTTCTGGTGATTTATTGTGGAGTAAGAATAGAATTTTTACGGAATCCTTCTTCCTCAGGTGATTATATTTATCTACATTACTTATCTCTTCCTTTAACCTTAATCTGGATTGTAAGCATTACTAATTCTATTAGCCAGGTAGATATATTGGGGGACATTACTCCTAATATAGTATTAATAGCTGCGCTTACTTTTCTATTGGTTGCCCTCTTTCAAAAACAGGGATTAATCCTAGCGGAAGGTTTATCTTTATTTCTGGTTATATTTTCTTTAATAGGTATTAAATTCTGGTCTAAAGAAAAATTTTCTAATTTTTATATGTTTTTTGGTTTTTTACTGGCAGTTATTGCTATTGTGGGAGTATCAAAAAGTACTGCTGCTCTAACCTTATTAATTCCTCTTTTGATTTTAGGAGTACCTATACTTGATTCCTCTTTTTCTATTGTTGCTACCTATACCCGTATAGAAGACTTAAAAGATTACCCTTTCCCCCTGGAGAGTAGATTGCGTCAAAAATTGCAGTCTTATGGTTTTTCCCGTCAAGGTGCAAATTTTATTATTATTTCATTTTCTATTTATCTTAGCCTGGTGGCTCTAATAATTTCAGTATATGAAAATATTTATCTATTGATTAGTTTATTAGCGGGTGGAGTGATAATCTTTGAATTAATTAAGAGGGGAGTTCAGAACCAGGAGGTAATTATTGAAGAAGACTCTCTTACACATCGAATTAAATTATTTCAGGTAGGAATTGACAGAATAGATAATCAGATGGTGGTAAAGAAATTAAAAGAATTTTTAAGTTCTCCCCGCCAAAGACCTTATGTAGTGGTTACCCCGGATACCCTGGCTATTTTACGTGCTCGCCAAGATGTAGAATATAGTCAGATTTTAAAATCAGCAGATTTGGTTACTCCCGATGGGGCTGGAATTCTGTGGGCTACCTCTACTTTACAAAAACCTCTAATGGAAAGAGTAACTGGAATAGATATGATTAATAAATTATGCACCCTGGCAATAGAGAAAGGTTTTACTCTTTACTTGTTAGGCGCTTCACCAGGTATTGCAAAAGAAGCAGCTCAAAATCTAATTAATCGTTTTCCTGGTTTGAAAATAGTAGGGACCCATCATGGATATTTTAGATCGAAAATTGATGGTAACTCTGACTCTCTTTCTTCATATTCTCCAGAGAAAAATCAAAATCAACCTCAAGAGAAAGAAGAGAAAGATATAATTAGAGAAATTAATCAGAAACATCCGGATATATTATTAGTAGGTATGGGTGCACCCAGACAGGAAAAGTGGATAGCTTCTCATTCTAGTAATTTAAAGGTAGGTCTATGTATGGGGGTAGGGGGTAGTTTCGATGTAATTTCGGGAAGAATTCCCCGAGCACCATTATGGATGCAGGAACACGGTATGGAGTGGATTTATCGCTTAATAAAACAACCTCAGAGAATTATTCGAGTATTTAAGCTTTTTTATTTTATAGGTTTAGTCCTAGTCAATAAGGGAATTATCGGTTTACAGGATCAAGAGAGAAAAAAAGTAGTTACCATTAATAATTAGTCTTCGCCCAATTAAATTAGTTAAACCACTATATTTCTGCATAAATAGAATAATTTTATTTTATTGTTATCCAGTAATTCTCAGGAGAGTTTAATGAAAACAGTTCTTAAAGTTGTCTTGGTAGTAATAGCTTTATTGATACAATTAACTTTACTCAATTCATTTACTATTTGGGGTTTAAAGCCTGATTTAGTTTTAATTATAGTAATAACACTTGCCCTTTTAGCGGGGGCGGAGGAAGGTTCTATTTCTGGATTTTTATCTGGTCTTCTGCAAGACTTTTTTTCTTCTGGGCTATTAGGGGTAAATGCCCTAACCAAGACTTCTATTGGCTTTATCTGTGGAACTTTAAAAACCAGGATATTTCCGGAAAATATCTTCTATTTAATTCCTCTGGTTACTTTTTTAGCTTCCTTACTGCATAGCTGGATAATTTTTTTTATCTACCGTTCTTTTGGTATGGAGTATGATTTTATCTTGAAAATGAAAGAGATTTTTCTTCCCGAAGCAATTTTTAACAGTATATTATCCCCCTTTATTTTTTTATTAATTAACCGAGTCTTAGACAGATTAAAATCTTAAGTTATAACTGATAATGGTTTAGTTTCTAATTATCTAAATTTGAGCCCTTGATTTCCCCTCCCATATAGATTATTTTATAAATGAGAAGAAGATATTAAGATAGTTTTTTAATTTTGAAAAAAGAAGATAAAGAAGAAAAGGAAAAAGGAGAGGAACTTGATGAGGATAAGGTGGATAGGAATAATTATTTTCCTAATCATAACAATCTTCTTTTCTAATTTAAATATAAAAACTACTAGTATAGCAAATGAGAATGAAAAAGAAGAAAAGTTAAAAATATTGGTCTCCATCCCCCCTTATGCCTATTTAGCGGAACAGGTGGGTAAAGATAGAGTAGAGGTAAAAGTAATGGTGCCAGCAAATGCTGATCCTCATACTTATGATCCTACTCCCAGTCAATTAAAGATGGTAAATGAGAGCCAATTATTTATTTTGGTTGGTTCGGGAATCGATTTTGAAATAAGTTGGTCGGAAAAGATAAAGAAGTTAAATCCGAAGATGTGCTGGTATGATTCCTCCACAGGGATAGAAATTATAGAAAATAATCCTCATATCTGGTTATCTTTAAGGAATACCCAAAGGATAGTTGAAAATATTATGGCAGCTTTAATCCAAATTGATCCACTTTATCAAGATTTTTATCACCAAAATGCGGAATATTTTAAGGAGAAATTAATTTATCTCGATAAGCAATTAATCCTTCAGTTAGAATCACTAAAAGAGAGAAAATTCTTAACCTACCACCCCTCCTGGATTTATCTAGCTAGAGATTATCAATTGGAACAATTAACTATTGAACAGGAAGGTAAGGAACCACATCCAACGGCTCTAATAGAACTTATTGAAGAGGCAAAAAAATGCCAGTTATCCTTTATTTTAGGTGCTCCTCAATTTAATCTGAAAAGTGCTGAAGTTATTGCCCGTGAAGTCGGTGCGCAAATAGTGATGATTAACCCTTTAGAGCGGAATTATCTGGAAAATTTTACGCGCGTCGCTGATTTATTAAGTGGTAAGGGATTATAATTTTAAAAAATTTTGCCTATAATATAAATATTATAACCGGTGGTTAATGTATTAATGGAAAATATGTAATATATTGAGTGGAAGATAGAAGTCAATAAAAGAAGATAGGAAGAAATAAGTTAAAGTATCTTGGCAAATTACTTAAAAGAAGAATAAGAGAGAGAACAAGATGAAAGAAGTTATTAGTTTAAAAAATGTCTGGGTTAGTTTTAATCGAGTAAACGTACTAGAAGAAATTAACCTTTCGGTAGGAGAACAGGAATTTTTAGGAATTATCGGTCCTAACGGCGGAGGAAAAACTACCCTCTTAAAGGTAATTTTGGGTTTAGTTAAGCCAGACAGAGGAGAGGTACTAGTTTGTGGTAAAAGCCCAGAAGAAGGCAGAAAATATATCGGTTATGTTCCCCAATATCCACTTTTTGACCGAGATTTTCCTATTACTGTGGAGGAAGTAGTATTAATGGGAACATGGAAACAAAATAAATATTTTCATTCTTATGATAAAGAAGATCAGCGAAAGGTGCAGGAAGTATTGGAGAAAGTCGAAATGGAGGGATTTAAGGATGAACAGATTGGTAGGCTTTCAGGCGGGCAACAACAAAGAATCTTTATTGCTCGAGCTCTGATCAGCGATCCCAGTATCCTCTTACTGGATGAACCTTTGTCCAGTATAGATACCCGTTTACAAACTGGATTCTATGAATTATTAACTAAATTAAAAAAGAAGAGTACTATCATTCTGGTGACCCATGATCTTACTGCTTTATCCATTTATGTAGATAAGATTGCCTGTCTTAATAAGAACCTTTTCTATCATGACTCTAAAGAGATTAAGCCTAAGGACTTAGAAGCAACCTATCGCTGTCCAATTGATTTAATTGCTCATGGGATACCCCATCGAGTCTTGAAAAAACACTAAACAATAGCAAAACAAAAATAGTTAAAGTCTAAAAAATAAACTATAACTACTTTTCTTGGTGGTAAATAAAATAAAAGAATTAAAAAGAAAATATAAATATTTAAGTTTAGATTCAAGATAGGAAAAGAGAAAAATAGGGTAAAGGAATAATTAACCTTGATCAGTGAAATATTGCATTATGAATTTATGAGAAATGCTTTGCTGGCGGTAATTTTAGCCGGGATTGCCTGCGGAGTTATGGGGGTTTATATTGTAGTAAAGAGAATCTCTTTTATCAGTGGAGGGATTGCCCATGCCTCCTTTGGTGGTATAGGTTTGGGATATCTATTAAATATAAACCCGTTCTGGACCATTATTCCTTTTAGTATTCTTTCTGCATTAATAGTAGGGGTAATTAGCAAACGAACCAGAATACCCGAAGATACTGCTATCGGAATAATCTGGGCCTTAGGGATGTCTCTAGGAGTGATTTGCATAGCTTTAACCCCAGGATACGTTCCCGACCTTTTTAGTTATATTTTTGGGAATATTTTAACCGTTACTTCAACTGATTTATGGATGATGTTAATCCTGGATATCCTGATTATTAAAGTAGTATTTTTGTTTTATAAGGAGTTCTTAACCCTTTCTTTTGATGATGAATTTGCCCTGGTAAAGGGAATGCCAGCATTTAAGTTATACCTTCTCCTATTAGTCCTGGTAGCCTTAACGGTAGTAGTTTTATTGCGGGTTGTGGGCATAATTTTAGTTATTGCCCTTTTGACCATTCCTGCAGTGATTAGTAAAAAATTAGCTCGCAATCTGAAAAGAATGATGGGGATAGCTATTCTCTTGAGTATTATTTTTGGAATTACTGGTTTAGCTTTTTCTTACTACCTTAATTTAGCTTCTGGAGCAACGATTGTGATGGTTTCAATATGCGGTTTTTTAATAGTATATTGGTATAAAAGGGATAAATAAAATAATAATTATTTGATTAATGCAAAACTAATGAAATTTGAGCTGGATGAAAAAGATTATTAATTTGCTAGGATATAGAAGATAAATTACTAAATTGTTAATGCTATAAAATAGTAAATAAAAATAATGAAAATATAAAAATATAGATAGTTTTTTTATACCTATTTTGCTTATTTCTAAGATCATAAGGGAAAGAAGCTTAGCAGAAATATGAAGATTAAAGACCAATAAAACTATAAGACAAAGAAAGTTAAAGTAAGGAAGATTTAGAGGGCCAAAAATATTATGAAAGATTCTTATCAAATCCCTAAAGAGATTGAACAAAGGATAAATTGGTTGCTAATTTTAATAATAATATCTTTTTTATTTTTACTGATTAATCTATGGCATCTACAGATTATAAGAGGAGGAGAATTCCAAGAAAGGGCAGTAAAAAACTGTATACGTTCTCTGGTCGAAGAAGCTCCTCGTGGGCAAATTTATGATACCCATGGTGAGCTATTGGTCAATAACCGGCCAAATGTAATCGTTTCAGTTATTCCTGCTGAGGTAGACAATTTGGAGGATTTAAGTATTAGATTAAGTAAGTTAATTAATCTCCCCAGTGAAGAGATAATAATTAAAGTTAATAAAAATTTTGAAAATCCCTATAAACCAGTAAAAATTTTCGATGATTGTCCACAACATATTATTATTGAAATTGAGGAAAATAAGGATAAATTAAAAGGGGTAATCTTAGAGGTTAATCCTCGCAGGAATTATATTTACCAAGAATTAGCGGCTAATTGTCTGGGCTACGTGGGAGAAATCAATAAAGAAGAATTAGAAAGATCAGAAAATAGCAATCTTCAGGGTGGAGATATTATTGGGAAAACTGGTTTAGAAAAATATTATGAAGAGTTTTTAAGAGGAGAAAAAGGTGGTAAAGAAGTAGAAGTAGATGCTTTAGGCAGAGAAGTGGCTACTTTGTTGCGGAAAAAGCCTGTGCCGGGAAATGACTTAATTTTGACTATAGATAAAGATTTACAAAGATTTGGGGAAAAATTACTAGCTGGTAAAAAAGGTTCGATTATTTTGAGTAATCCCCAAACTGGTGAAATATTGGCTTTAATTAATCAGCCTTCCTTTAATCCTAACCTATTTGCAAATATTATTTCTTATGAAGATTGGCAGCGGCTTTCTACTGACCCAAATTACCCCCTTACCAATCGGGCAGTACAGAACACCTATCAACCAGGTTCGACCTTTAAAATAGTTACTGGTTTAGCTGCCCTGGAAGAAGGGATTTCTAACTCCACCAGGAAAATCTATTGTTCAGGAAAATTTACTTTAAAGGATCAGGTATTTTCCTGCTGGAAAAAGGGAGGGCATGGTAGTTTGAGTTTTGTTGATGCTCTATCTCAATCCTGTAATATCTATTTTTATATTATGGGAATGGAATTAGGTATTAATAGAATGGAAAAATATATGCAGAAGATGGGATTAGGGGAGGAAATCAGTATTGATTTACCGGAGGTATCATCAGGAATAAGACCTTCTGCTCAATGGAAGCAAAGAGAGTTAAATGAAATATGGTTTCCTGGGGATGATATTAATCTATCCATAGGACAAGGATACCTGCTGGTTTCCCCCTTACAGATGCATAGTATAATTTGTGCAATAGCTACAGAAGGACTTTTTTATAGATTACATTTAGTTAAACAGATTATCTCGGCAGAAGGCCAGTTGGTACAAAATTTTTCTCCAGTACTTTTACGTCGAATAGATATTTCAAAGGAGACTTTTAAATTGGTAAAAGAAGGTTTACGAGCTACTATTGTAAAGGGAACTGGTTGGAGGGCAAATTCTAACGAAATTTCTATTGCAGGAAAAACAGGAACAGCTCAGAATCCTCATGGGGAAAACCATGCCTGGTTCGTAGGTTTTGCCCCTTATGAGAACCCAGAAATCTGTATCACGGTCTTTTTAGAAAATGGAGGAGAAGGGGGAGAAGCTGCTGCCCCCTTAGCCAGGGAAACCCTGGAATATTACTTTAGAATGTAAAAAAAAGTGCCTGGCACTTTTTTTTACATTGGAGGGGAAATGAGGGAGAGGTTAGGTAAGTTAACGGAAAATTTGGATTATACCCTGCTTATTGCAGTAGTACTACTTTGTTTTTACGGCATTGTAATTCTTTATAGTTCTACCCGCTTTGGTTATGGGGTGGTGGGTGAAAACCCGCTTTTTTACGTTAAACGACAGTCTTTGTGGATAGCTAGTGGATTCCTGCTTTTGATAATGATTATTCTGGTAGACTACCATAATTTAGAACGTTTTTCTCTGGCAATCTACATCTTTTCCATTTTATCTTTAATCCTGGTTATTGTGGTGGGAAGGATAACCCATGGTTCTCGAAGATGGTTATATCTGGGGGTTTTTCCTTTACAACCTTCCGAGTTTGCAAAAATTGCTTTAATTATATTTTTGGCTGATTTTTTATCTAAAAATAAAACTAAAATGGAGAATTTTACCTATTTTTTATTGCCTTTTTTTTATACCGGTTTGTATATTTTATTAATATTTATGCAGCCAGATCTAGGAACATCTTTAACTTATATAGTGATTCTTATTATTATGTTATTTGTCGTAGGTAGCAGAATAAAATATTTACTTACTATCTTTCTAGTAACTTTTTCTTCTTTTCCAGTTCTATGGCACTTTTTAAAGGATTATCAAAAAAGAAGGATATTAGTCTTCCTCAATCCCAATCTTGACCCCCTGGGTAGCGGATATAACGTTATTCAGTCTAAGATTGCTATTGGTTCGGGTGGTCTACTAGGGAAAGGTATTTTTCAAGGACTACAAAGTCAGTTAAAATTTTTACCAGCGCAACATACTGATTTTATTTTCTCTGTTTTGGGAGAAGAGCTAGGTTTTATAGGAGCAGTATTGCTACTTTTTCTTTATATTGTAATTATCTGGCGAGGAATTAAAATCGCTCTTGAGGCAAAAGATATCTTTGGGGCTTTATTAGCTACAGGTGTGGTATCTTTTTTCTTATTTCATATTGTAGTAAATATTGGTATGACTATGGGTATATTACCTGCTACTGGTTTGCCTCTTCCTTTTATAAGCTATGGGGGAAGTTTTATGTTGACCAACCTGATAGCAGTAGGGTTATTATTAAATGTGCATTTATATAAAATAAAGTGGTAAAATAAATAAATAAAGAATAATACAAAAAATAATTTATTATAATTAAAAAACACCCAAATTAAGGAGAAATATTTTTATGGATAAAAACTGGTTGGAAAAGATGTTGGACCAAGTTGAGAAGCCAGGTAGATATATAGGTAAAGAATTTAATCAGATCGTGAAAAAAGATCAAGCAGAAATGATTAAAATAGCTCTTGCTTTTCCCGATCTCTACGAGATTGGAATGAGTTATTTAGGATTTAAAATTTTATATCATATTCTTAATCAGAGGAAAGATGTTTTTGCAGAAAGAGTATTTTCACCAGCAGTGGACTTGGAAAGACTATTAAGAAAAGAAAAAATTCCTGTTTTTTCCCTGGAGACCTACCGTCCCTTAAATAATTTTGATCTAGTGGGTTTTACTATTCAGCACGAATTATGTTTTACCAACATTTTGAATCTACTTGAATTAGGGCATATTCCTTTAAAGGCAGAAGATAGAGATGAAAATAGTCCCCTGATTATTGCTGGCGGACCTGGTGCCTTTAATCCTGAACCTTTAGTTGATTTTATTGATGCCTTTGTAATTGGTGAAGGCGAAGAAGTGATACTGGAAATAATGGAAATTTATAGGCAATGGAAAAGGCAGCAGGGTAAAAAAGATGAACTTTTACTCAGATTAACCAAAATTAAAGGGCTTTATGTGCCTTCTTTTTATAGGGTGGAATATAAGGAAGATGGTCGAATTAAAACTATCGCTCCAACTAAAAAGGAGGTACCTTCTCAGATAAAAAAGAGAATAATTAAAGACTTTGATCAAGCAACTTATCCGATAAAACCCATTGTTCCTAATCTAGAGGTAGTGCATGATCGGATTACCCTGGAGATCTTGCGAGGATGTACCAGAGGTTGTCGTTTTTGTCAAGCGGGAATGATTTATCGTCCAGTAAGAGAAAGGTCATTAATCCAACTATTAGAATTATCGGAAAAGACTCTAAAAAATACTGGTTATGAAGAAATTTCTTTATCTTCTTTAAGTTCTACTGACTATAGCCAGATAGAAGAGTTAATTAAAAGGATGGTAGATCATTTTGGGGAAAAAGGAGTTGGAGTATCCCTCCCTTCTTTAAGGATTGATACCTTTTCAGTAAATTTGGCTCAGCAGATACAAAGAGTAAGAAAAGTAGGTCTTACTTTTGCTCCAGAAGTTGGGACAGAAAGATTAAGAAGGGTAATTAATAAGAATGTTTCGGAGGAAGATTTATTTAGCTCTCTGGAAGCTGCCTTTCAAGCGGGGTGGAGGAGAGTAAAATTGTATTTTATGGTAGGATTGCCCACAGAAACCGAGGAGGATCTTAGCGGAATAGTAAGGTTGGTTAAAAAGGTAAAATCTTTAGGCAGGAAGATTGCTGGCAAGAAGATGGAGATAAATATTAGTGTTTCGGTCTTTGTTCCTAAGGCACACACACCTTTTCAATGGGAAGCCCAGGAGAAGATGGAGATCTTAGAACAAAAATTAAGTTTTTTAAGCAGTCAGCTTAAAGAGAGGCATATTCTGTTTAATTATTCTGATGTCCGAAGGAGCTTTTTAGAAGCTGTTTTTGCTCGGGGGGATAGAAGGTTAGGTAAGGTATTGGAAAAGGCTCATCAATTGGGGTGTAAATTTGATTCCTGGCAAGAGCATTTTAATTATGAGAACTGGCAGAAGGCCTTTCGGGATAATCAAATTTCTATGGAATTTTATGCTACTCGTGAACGTCAGAAAGACGAAATTTTTCCATGGGAGCATATTTCTACTGGAGTGAAAAGGGAATATTTGTGGCAAGAGAGAGAAAAATCTAAGATAGAAGAGAGCACTCCAGATTGTCGATTTGATTCTTGTACGAGTTGTGGAGTTTGTGAGAAAGGATTAATTTGATGGAAAGAATAATTAGAATTAAATATACTAAAGAGGGGATGATGAAATATCTTTCACATTTGAATTTAGTACAGATTTTTAGTCGAGCTATAAGAAGAGCTGAACTCCCGGTTAGTATCTCTAATGGATTTAACCCCCGTTTTCGGATTTCTTTTTGTCCACCTTTACCTTTAGGTATAAATAGCCAAGCGGAATATTTAGATATAAAAGTTATCGAATCAGTAAATTTGAAAGAGTTACAAAAGAGATTGAATCATGCCTTACCCGAAGGGATAAAGGTAATTAAAGGTAAAGAAATACCTTCTCTTTCTTCTTCTCTAAGTAAAACGATTGATTCTGCCCTTTTTATTGTTTTTCTAGACCTGAAACGAAAAAAGAATAATCAACAAGCTGCCATTAACATTAATTCAAATCAAATACTTACCTTGGCTTCTGAGGAGCAAAAAGATAAAGCGATTAGGAAAAATTTGATCGAGAGGGAAGATAATTATAGATTAATAGAAATTAATCAAGAAATAAGAAATTTTTTACAACAAAAAGAAATGATCATAGAGAAATCCAAACCCGAAGGAGTTAAAAGAATAGATATCAGACCTTTCATCTCCATTATGCAAGGTTTAAATTATAAAAAGGGAGTTTTAGAATTAAAATTACACTTAAAAATAGGTCCCCAGGGGAATATTAATCCTTGTTCTTTGGTGGAATACTGGTTAAATCAATCACCTTATCAGGGAGAAATAATTCAGATTTATCGCCAGGAGTTATATAGACAGGGTAGAGCAGTAATGTAAAAGATTTTGGTAAATTGTTTTATTTTCTAGTGATAAAATTAACTTAGTGTCAGGTAGGATAGTGAGCTTAGATTAGATAAGAAATTCGTTTTTATAATTTTTTTATCTTAAAATTATGATTTAATACCTTCCTTTTTCTCCCGCTTTATCTTTACTATTTATTTTATTTGGGTTAATATATATAAGAAGTAGATTTCAAAAAAAGACGAAAATTTATCTTGATCAAGATATAAAATTAATGAAAAGAGAAGCAGATTTGGGAGATTAGAATATAAATGAATAAAAAAGTATTAATTGATATCGGTTTAACTGAAGAGAGGGCAGCAATAATCGAAGGAGGAAGATTAGTAGAGATCCATATTGAAAGGATAGAAGACGATAAGATTGTGGGAAATATCTACAAAGGGAGAGTAATTAACGTTCTCCCTGGAATTGAAGCTGCCTTTATAGATATAGGTACAGAAAAAAACGCTTTTTTACATATCAATAATGAGCCGATGGATGATGAGATATCTAATCTGAAGGAAGAAGAAGCATCTTCCTCAACTTCTCTACCAGAAAAGAAAAAGGTCAAAGCTGGTCAGGAGCTTATCGTTCAGGTAGTCAAAGAAGCAATTAATCCTAAAGGGGCGAGGGTAACTACTACTATTAGCCTTCCAGGAAGATATTTAGTCTTAATGCCCAATAATAATAATATCGGAATTTCTCACCGTATTGAGGGTGAAACAGAAAGAGAGAGATTAAAAAAGATTTTGCAACAGATTAAGATAAAAGATATGGGTTTAATTGCTCGAACTGCAGCCTGGGGAAAGGACCTGGAGGAAATTTTACCAGATTTAGATTTACTTATTCGATTATGGGAAAAGATTAAAAATAGAGCTGATCGGGTGAGGGCACCGATGTTATTGCATGAAGATTTATCCCTTACTTATCGGATTATTCGTGACCTTTTTACCGAAGAAGTAGAAGAGATTCTGATCAATTCACCTCTAGAATATGAGAATATTTTGAAGTTTTTAGATAGTCTATCCTTATCTAATTTGATTGCTCGGGTATCATTATACCAGGGAGAAAAGCCGATCTTTGAACAATACAATATTGAAAAAGAGATCGAAAAGGCTTTGCAAAAAAAGGTCTGGTTAAAGTGTGGTGGATATTTAGTTATTGATCAGACTGAAGCCTTAACAGTAATTGATGTAAATACCGGAAAATTTGTAGGAAAACAGGATATGCGTAAAACTATTCTTAAAACAAACTTACAGGCAGCAGAAGAACTTGCCTTACAGTTAAGATTGAGAGATATTGGTGGAATAGTGGTAGTAGATTTTATTGATATGGATTTCCAGGAAGATCGGGAAAAGGTGATTAAAAAATTGGAAGAAAGCCTGAAAAAAGATAAGACCAAAACCAATATTGTGCAAACTACAGAGCTTGGATTGGTTGAGCTAACTCGGAAAAGAGCTAGGAGAGATCTGGAAAATATGTTACGCACATCCTGCCCTTATTGTGGAGGGACAGGAAGAGTATTATCCAATGAAACGGTTGGCAATATGGTTCTCCGGCGGTTAGAGGAGTTATGTAAAACTACTCGAGCAGAGGCTATTCTATTAGCTGTTCACCCACAGGTAGAATTAAATCTATCTGGGCCTAAAATGTTATTAATAAAACAATTAGAAAAAGAGAATCGAAAGAGTATTTATATTGTTTCTTCAAAAGATATTCATATGGAAAAGATTGAAGTGGTAGCAGTAGGTAGATTAAAGGAAGTGAAAAAGATTAAGAAGATGGTTCAAAAAGATTAAGGATTTTTAATTTTTCCTTGATGCTTAATTGAAATGATAAATTCTTAGTGAGATTATTTGACAATAGACAGTGTTTATGTTAAATTCTATTAATGTCCGTTGGTTACCGCTCAGGATGGGTCAGTTTAAAAATAATTAACTGAGTTGGATTATTAAGGTTAATTATTTACCTATTTCTGGCGAGTCTATTAAAAGAGGAGGAATACTGAAAATGCAGGCAGTTATTGCCACCGGAGGAAAACAATACTGGGTGAAAGAAGGAGACATTATTAAGGTTGAGAAAATTCCACTAGAAAAAGGCGAGATAGTAGAATTTGACCAAGTTTTAATGGTGAATAAAGATGGAGAATATATTGTTGGCCAACCTTTAGTGGAAAAAGCGAAGGTTACCGGTAAGGTTATTCGACAGGGCAAAGCTAAAAAGATCATTGTCTTTAAATATAAAGCTAAAACTAGATATAGAAAAAAAACCGGGCACAGACAACCTTTTACTGAAGTCTTAATTAAAGAAATTAAATTATAAGCATTATTAACCTGAAAAGAATGGTAAAATAGTTTTTTTGTTTATAAATTATCAAAACAAAATTGGTAATAATTTAAAATTATGATATAATTAATTTACCTAATATTAGGTGGGCGAGGTGATATTATGGCACACAAAAAAGGTCAGGGATCAGCGAAGAATGGTAGAGATAGCAAAGCAAAAAGATTGGGAGTAAAGAGATTTGAAGGTCAATTAGTCAAAGCAGGAACTATTTTAGTTCGGCAGAGAGGTACCCGCATCCTTCCAGGAGAAAATGTAGGCCGAGGAAGTGATGACACTCTTTTTGCCTTGAAAGAAGGATTTGTATCCTTTGAAAGAAAAGGAAAGGATAGAAAAAAGGTTTGCATTTTTACTGAGAAAGTTTAGTTCGCCAAAATTATTGGAAAATAAATGGTGAAGCCCTGAGTTTTTCTTTAGAAACTCAGGGTTTTTTAGTATACTAAAAATAACAAAAAATTAACTCTGGAGCTTAAAGATTTAAGGAGTAAGCTATGTTTGTAGATAGAGTAAAAATAATCATTAAAGCTGGAAAAGGCGGAGATGGAGCAGTTAGTTTTCGCCGGGAAAAGTATATCCCCAAAGGAGGCCCCAATGGAGGGGACGGAGGAAGAGGGGGAAGTGTTATTATTCAAGCAAATCAAGAGATAAGGAGTCTGGAAGAATTATACTTTCACCCACACCAAAAGGCTGAAAAAGGAGAAAATGGACAAGGGGGGAATAAAAAGGGTAAAGATGGTGCAGATTTAATTATTCAAGTACCTTTAGGTACCCTGGTTGAAGATTTAGACAAATCTGAAATCCTGGGAGATTTAGTAGAAGATGGCCAACAGTTGTTGGTAGCCCAGGGTGGAAGAGGAGGATGGGGGAATGCCAGGTTTAAAAATTCGATTCAACAAACCCCTAGATTTGCGCTAAAAGGTGAACCGGGGGAAGAGAAAAGATTGATTCTTACTCTAAAAGTAATAGCCGATATAGGATTAGTAGGTTTCCCCAATGCAGGAAAATCTACTTTACTTTCCCAAATTTCTTCTGCTAAACCAAAAATTGCTGATTATCCTTTTACTACCCTGATTCCTTGTTTGGGAGTAGTACAGGTGGATGATTTTAGGAATTTTATAGTGGCAGATATCCCGGGCTTAATTGAAGGCGCTCACCAGGGTTCTGGATTAGGAGATAAATTTTTAAGACATATTGAAAGAACTAAATTAATCTTACATTTAATTGATGGGAGTGATATTACAAAAGAGGATCCCCTTTCTTCTTTCCGGGTTATTAATCGAGAATTATGGGAATTTAGTGAAAAATTATCTAAAAAGCCACAGGTTGTAGTGATTAATAAGGGAGATTTAAATGGAGTAAAAAAGAATTATGCTCTCTTTAAAATTACTTTTTTTAAGGAGGGGTACTCTTATCCTCTGTTTCTTATCTCTGCTCTTACTGGAGAAGGAATAAAAGATTTGGTTTTTTATTTGGGTGAATATTTAAAAAACTGGGAAGAAAAAGAAAAATCAATCGAAGGAGAGGTAAAATCGCCATCTTCCCGGAAGGTTATTTATAAGTTTAATCCACCTTTTGTCATTGCTAAAAAAGGTAAAGTTTATGAAGTTTTCGGGGAAGAAATTGAAAGAATTGTGGCTATGACAGATTTTGATAACCAGGAAGCATTAGCCTATTTCCAAAAGAAAATAAAGAAGATAGGGTTAGAAAAAGCCTTGATTAAAAAGGGTATTAAAGATGGAGAAGAGGTAAAAATAAGAGAAAAGATTTTTACTTTTTTTCGCAAATAGAGTATAATTTTATTAATTAGTAGAAATCTTAGAACTAAGGTATGAATGATGGCTAAATTAGTAAAATTGCCATTGAATTGATAGAGGGTTAAGCCCATTTTAGAAAGAGGAAATTGCCCTTTTTCTAATTAAAGCAGTGGAAAGGTGAGTTATGATTTATCCCCTAACCAATAGTATATTTAGAACAACCAGGAGAAGGAGTGTATCTAAGGTTAGATCGATCATTTCAGGTTCTTTTTTACCAAAGGGAATTTTCATAGGATTATTGATCATATTTCTTTTAGTAGGTCCCACTTTTTCTTTTGCACAGAATAACCCAATAAAGATTAGTATCTTATATTTCTATAATCAATCTCCACAAGCAACCTGGAATTGGCTCAATAAAGCCTTAACTGATATGTTGATTAATGATTTATCTCAAATAGATGGTTTATCCTGTTCAACTCGGCAGGAAATCGAAGATTATTATGTTAATTCCTCTCTCTCTATTCAACCTGAAATGAATGTGAGATTATTAAAGCAACTAGCTGAAAATTTAGGAAGTGAAAAAATCTTTTTTGGGTATTATAACCTTTCTTCTTCTGAGCAGTTGATTTTAAGTTTAAAAGAGTATGATCAGAACCAAGAAGCGGTTATTACCTTCCGAGATATCAAGGTCAAAGAAAATGAAATATTTATTTTAAAAGAAAAAGTAGCTAATCTGATTTTACAAGAATGTGGAGTAACAATTACCTCGGAAATTTTAGCTTTGATTGGTTCCAATATTACTGATTCTTTAGAAGCCTTAATCAGTTATTATCAGAGTATGGCTATGAGAGATCAGGCGATAGTAGAATATCAGGGAGTGGATTTTCCCAGTAAACCTCTATGGGCTCAGGCCATTGAGTTTGGAGAGAAAGCAGTGGCTTATGATCCCCAATTCAAAGATGCTTATTATCTGTTAGCTGAAATCTACCAGAGGACACACTGGACTATTAGAGAAGTAGAGAGCTTAAATAATTTTTTAGCTTTAATTGAAGATCAACAAAAAGAGAGTAAGAGAGTTTATGAACAGGCTGCTCAGGCTTATTTTAGATTAGGATATTCTTTTTACTCTAATCAACGGATTGAGCTAGCTATAGATTATTTTAAAAAGGCTGTTGAGTATAATCCTGAATTATTAGAGGCACATATCTATTTGGCGCAGATTTATTATAACCAGGAGGAAATAGGTTTAGCTTTACAAGAAGCGGAGAGAATTTTGGCTATTGACCCCCAGAATAAAGATGTTTCCTGGCTGGTTAAAAAGGCCGAGCAATCCAGTAAATATGGTCGAGATGCTTATGAAAATTATGAAAAAGGTTACTTAGCTTATAAAGAGGCAGACTACTTGCAGGCGGTCAATTATTTTCAAAAAGCGATACAAAATAATCCTGATTATAAGGAACCACACTATTATTTAGCTCTCTGTTATTATTATCTCAGAGATTATGATTCTTCTATTCATCAGTGGAAGGAAGTAATTCGTCTTGATCCTTTTGATAATTCAGCGAAATTATATCTAAATAAAGCAGAAGAGGAGAAGAGATATGGCCGCGAAACTTTATCCCATTTCGATGCTGGATATGATTATTATATTAGAGGAGAATACGAAAAGGCAGTTCAAGAATTTAACCAATCTTTAAGCTTTAATCCTGCTTATGAAAAAGCCAGACAGTTTTTAGCTCGAGCTTATTATCAATTAGACCAGATGGATAAATACAGAGAAGAAATAGGTAAGATAAGTGAATTGAAGAGAGAAGAAGAGCAAGGAAAAGCTGAAGATTATTATAAATTGGGATATGAGTTCTACTATTTAAAAGATTATGATGTAGCGATAGAGGAGCTAAAAAAAGCCTTAAATATAAATCACAACTACTACGCGGCTCGTTTTTTATTAGGAGAATGTTATTTTCAAAAAAATGAGTATCAATTAGCTCAAATCGAATATGAAGAAATAGTTAATAGTAAAGAGGAAAATGAATATATTGATGATGCCTTGTTGGGGAGTGGCTGGTGTTTTTATCTTGTAGGCGAATATCAACAGGCTATTGATAGATTTTTCAGATTAATTAGTAATTATCCAGAAAGCAATTTGGCCCTGCAAGCTACCTATAAATTATGCCAATCTTACTGGAAAAATAAAGATTATTTACATACTCTGGAAATCGGTAACCAGTTTTTAGAAAAATTTGGCCAGGAAGAAATTCCGGAGAAAGCAGAAGTACTTTTCTTAATCGGGCAGGCTTATATTAATCTGGAAGAATTTCAAAAGGGAGTAGATATCTTATCTTCTTTAGCTACTCAATATCCTGATTTTATCCTGATTAATGAGGTAAGATACTTAGAATGTGTGGGTTGGTTTAATTTAAAAAAATATCCTGAAGCCACGGTTAGGTTAGAAAATTTATTGAAATCTAATTTAGATGATAAACTTAGAAATGAAGCTAACTATCTTTTGGCACGCTCTTATTTAAATAACGGAGAATTTAAAGCGACAGTAAAGATTTTAGAAGATTTAAAGAAAAATAACCAACTGGAAGCTTCTGTAAAAGAGAAGATTATTTATGACCTGGGGATAGCCTATATTCAGGAAGGAGAGATAGAAAAAGCAGTAATAGAATTCCAAGAATTTTTGCTAAATTATTCTCAAAGCCCTTTAGTTAGCGCGGTACACTTTGAACTAGGACAAGCATTATACCGGCTAAAAAAGAATAGTTTGTCAGTTGAAGAATTAAAAAAAGCCGCTACTCCAGAAGCACTTTATTTTGCAGGAAAAGTAGCGCAAGAGATGACTGATCCAGAGGTAGAAATATCAATTTGGAAAGAATTGATTAACAAATTTCCCGAAAATGAATATGCTCAAGAAGCTTATTTTAAGTTGGGAAATTATTATTATCAACAAATGAATTATCTAGAGGCGATAAAAGAATTTAACCAAATGATAACCAATTATCCAGATTCTCCTTTACTGATAGAAAGTTATTACTGGATGGGCTGGAGCTATTTTCGTTTAAATGATTATAAAAATGCGGCAGATTATTTTAAAAAAGTAGAGGAGGGAAAGATAGAAGAAGAATTATTCTCCCGAGCACAGTTTATGGTGGCAGAATCATTGTACCAATTAAATGATTTTGTTGCAGCCCGGGAAGGCTATAAAAAATTTATAAACCAATATCCTCAGGCAGAATTAACTGTTAATGCTCAGTATGCTCTGGCCTGGACTTATTGGGAAGAGGGAGACTATAGTTCTTCTCAAGAAGAGTTTAGAAGATTAATTAATTTATACCCACAAAGTGAATTTGTTGAAGAGGCTCATTTTAGAATCGCCAAAGGTTATTTTTTATCTGAGAAAAAAGAAGAAGCCCAGACTGAATTAAGAAAGTTTATTGATACCAAAATTAATAGTATTTATCGGGAAGAAGTCCTCTATTTGTTAGGGCAGCTTTATTTAAGTGAAGAAAAATGGATGGATAGTATTATTGAACTAGAAAGATTAGTTCGCGAATATCCTGAGGGTAGATATTATTCCGATGCTTTATATGGTTTAGGTTTTTCATATTTCAAAAAAGAAGAATACCACAAGGTGGTAGAATTAGGGGAGAAATATTTAAAAGATTTTGCAAATTCGGAATTTGCTGGTGATTTTTTATATCTGAAGGCTATTTGCTGGGAAAAGATTGGGGAAAGAGAAAAAGCGATTAAGGATTATCAAGATTTGATCGCTAATTATCCTTATAATTCTTATGCTGAAAAAGCCAGAGATAGAATAGGAGTATTACAAAGAAATAAAGAAGATTAAATTCAAAATTTTTATACTGTTAACTTAGATTAATATATAAGTGTATATTTTTTGAAACATTCTGAAAAATATATTTTAATTATTGATAATTAAAAAAGAAGAGGAGGCACACATTTTATGCTGGAAGTTTTTCAAAAAGGTGGATTTTTAATGTATCCCATTTTTTTCTGTTCCTTAATTGCTATTACTATTTTCTTTGAAAGAATGTTTTATTTAAGAAGTATCAGAGCAAAGAGTAAGAGGTTTGTAACCAGGATTTATGATCTGGTAAAAAAAGGGAGTATTGAGTTAGCTATTTCTGCCTGTCGAAAAAACCCCATTCCTATATCTATGATTATGTTATCTGGCTTAACCAGATATAGTCAAACCAGAGAAGAGATAAAAGAAGCGATTGAAGATAGTGCTAATCAGGAGATACCAGCCCTGGAAAAGCATCTTTCTACCCTTTCTACCATTGGCAATATCTCTCCTTTGTTGGGATTATTAGGAACTGTTTTTGGAATGATTAAAGCCTTTAATGTAATCTCCGTAATGGGAGTAGGAAAACCAGAGGTTTTAGCTGGTGGTATTTCCGAGGCACTATTAACTACTGCTTTTGGTTTATCAGTAGCTATACCTACTATTGTAGTTTATAATTACTTGTCCAATCGTGTAGATAAATTAGTAAAAGAGATGGAAATTACCTGTGTAGATTTGTTAGACCTTTTAACTAATTATTCCAATAGGGAAATGGAGGGCTATAAGCTGGAGCAGGAGGTTGAAACAAAGGAATGAAATTTCCCCATATAAGTAAAAAGAGTGCTAATTTTGATCTTACTCCTTTAATAGATGTAGTCTTTCTTCTACTAATATTTTTTATGTTAACTACTACTTTCTTGAATCTTGAAAGTCAAGTAAAAGTGAATTTACCTACCGGGGATTTTGCCACAGCTGAACCAGCTAACAATATTACTATTACTATTACCGAGAATAATACTATTTACTTTAATGGCAAATTAATCGATCCTTTAAAGATTACTGAGAATGTGGCAGCTGAGTTAAAGAAGGATCCTCAAGGAGTAGTGGTATTGGAAGCTGATCAGAATGTTTTACATGGAAAAGTAATTAGAGTAATGGACCTAATCAAAAAGGGAGGAGCAGATAAGATTGCTATAGCTACTAAACCTTCCGAGCAAAGCAGTAAATAAGAAGGATAATTGAAAGGTAAACTCGACAACAAGAAACTTAGGAAGTAAAAGTTTGATTTTTTTTGAGGTGCCCATAGTAAATGACTAAATATAATTATCGTTCAAAAAGATTACAGCAGGCTAAAAAAAGTTTTTTAGGAAGATCATTTTTGATTTCTATAATCTTGAATATCTTGCTCTTATATGCCTTTGGAAGCTTAATTTCTTTTGATTTTAGCAATCCTATAACCAAGGAAGAATTGGTATTGGTGAGTTTAATAGAATTACCTGCTCCCCAAAAGCCAGTGAGTATAAAACCGGAAATTATAGAAGAAAAACCGATTGCTCAATTAGAAGTTAGTAAAAAGGTAGAACCTATTTCACCAGAACCACCCAGTATAAAAGAGGAAGTTACAGAAACTAAAGTAGCGGAAAGAAAAGAGATAACTCAAGGAACACCTAAAGTTGAAGTAAAGACTCCCCAGATTGAAACCACTCCAACTATAGCTCAGACCCCACCTCAAACCAACCAAATACTGGGTGAGGAGATCAATATAGCTGAAGAGTATTTAAAACAGTCTCTAGCTAGTCGGAAAGAAGTAAGAGGGGAAGTAATTGAACCAGGTGAGTCTACAATTAAGGCTGAACTAGGTATTAAAGGCCTGGAAAGAACAGAAGCAACTCATGGCACTGTGATTAACCCTGGAGAGATTGCACAACTTCCTGAGACTAAAGAGAAAGAATCTCCTTATGGGCGTCGACCTCTATCGGTAATGATAGAAAATTCAGAAGGAGCACGTCCTCAAGCTGGTTTAGATAAAGCTAATATAGTTTATGAAATGCTGGCAGAGGGAGGAATAACCAGATTTTTAGCGGTTTATTTTGAGAATGAAGCAGAAGTAGTTGGCCCGGTACGAAGTGCTCGCCCTTATTTTATTAGTAAATCTTTGGAGCACCAGGCTATTTATGTTCATGCTGGTGGAAGTGAAGAAGCTTATAATTTTATTGTAGCAGAGAAGATTGATGATATAAACGAATTTATCAATTTTCAACCTTTCTGGAGATCTCGAGATCGAAACCCACCTCATAATTTATATACTTCTACTGTGGAACTAAGAAAAGAAGCCCAGAAATTAGGTTTTTTAGAAATGATGGAGAAGGAAGATTATCAATTTAAAACTGATCGGAATGAGATTTTAAGGGGTAAAACAGTTACTTCTATTCTGATCCCTTATAATCGTCTATACAAAGTAACTTATCAATATCAACCAGAAACTATGAAATATCTTAGATTTATTAATGACGAACCTCATATAGATGCTAAAACTAAAAAACAGATTCAGGTGGATAATGTACTTATTCAATTTGCTGATACCAAAGTGATAGATGAAGAAGGTAGATTATCGATTAATCTGGTAGGAGAAGGGAAAGGTTTAGTCTTCTTTAAGGGAGGTTCAGAGGAGATTATCTGGAAGAAAGTTGATTTAAAGAGCCGGACATCCTTTTTTGACCAAGCAGGCAATAAGATTGTCTTTGCTCCAGGAACCATCTGGATTCAAATCGTCCCTTCTGAAATAATAATCGAATATTGACCATAGAAGAGACAATCTATTATTCTTAAAAAATATGATTAATTATGAAAAAAGAAAAACTGGAAGAAATTTTACAATATTTTTTGGATTATTTATCCGTAGAGAGAGGATTGGCTGAGAATAGTATCATTTCTTATCGGTATGATCTGGTTAAATATTTAGATTTTTTAAAACAAAAAAAGATAAATTCTTTCCAAAAGATAGATAAAGAATTATTGGGGAATTATCTTTTATATCTTAAAAAGCGAGGATTAGGGGTTAATTCAATTTCAAGAAATCTGGTGGCTTTAAAGATGTTTTACCGTTTTATGCTGGCAGAAGATTTTATTCAGGAAGATGTCAGCAAAATAATAGAATTTCCTCGCTTGAGTAAAAAATTACCCTATGTTTTAAGCCAGAGAGAGGTAAATAAATTATTAGATTATAGTAATTTTAGTGGTGAGCTGGGTCTTCGAGATCTAGCTATTCTGGAGCTTTTATATGCAACCGGAATGAGAGTTTCGGAATTGATCAATCTAACTATAGAAGATATAAACCTGGAAAACCAGATGTTAAAATGTATGGGTAAGGGAGGTAAAGAGAGGATTATACCTTTTGGAAGCAAGGCGGGACAAGCTTTAACTGGTTATCTAAAAGGAAGTAGAGAAAGATTAATCAAAGATACCCAAGAGAAGGTTTTATTTCTGAATAGCCGTGGAAATAAACTTACTCGTCAGGGGATTTTTTATTTGTTAAAGAGGTATCTTCAAAAAGCAGGAATTAATAAAAAGGCAACTCCTCATACTTTAAGGCATTCTTTAGCTACTCATCTTTTAGAAAATGGAGCAGACTTAAGATCAGTTCAGGAGATGTTAGGACATGCAGATATCTCTACTACTCAGATTTATACTCATGTAAGTAGAAAATGGGTACAGGAAGAATATTATAGAGCTTTTCCTAGGAAATAAGATTATAAGTTGATTATTTGGAGAGAAAGAAATAGAAAGATAAAAATTAGAACAGTTTTTAAAATAAAGGTAGAAGATTTTTTAGAGAAAATATTATAAATTGGAGATATCTAAAATTGGTTTTTTAACCAGGATAAGTTTCAGGAAAAAGAATAAGGAGGGAATAAAAAGTTGAAAGATCTAAAGACCAGGATTTCAGAGAGCACAGAATATATACAACAGAAGATTGAAATTAAACCCCGAATAGCCCTGATTTTAGGGACCGGATTGGGTAGATTAGCGGAAGATATTCAAGAAAGAGAAGTAATTCCTTATCAAGACATTCCTCACTTTCCTATTTCTACTGTCGAGGGTCATAGCGGAAATTTAGTTTTGGGTAAATTGGGAGATAAAGAGATAGTAGCTATGCAAGGCAGATTCCATTTTTACGAAGGTTATAGTTTAGAAGAGGTTACTTTCCCGGTAAGGGTAATGAGAAAATTGGGGGCAGAGATAATTATTATTTCTAATGCTGCTGGAGGAATGAATCGTTTTTACAAAAAAGGCGATCTGATGCTTATCACTGACCATATAAGCTTATTAATGCAGAATCCTTTAATCGGACCTAATGAGGAAGAATTAGGTCCAAGATTCCCAGATATGTCGGAAGCATATAATAAACAACTAATTAAATTAACTATGCACATCGCTCGTCAGGAAAGGATAGTCGTACATCAGGGAATTTATGTGGGAGTGAATGGTCCTTCTTTAGAAACTCCAGCAGAATATAGATTCTTGATCAATATGGGTGCTGATGCGGTAGGAATGTCTACAGTACCGGAAGTAATAGTAGCTAACCATATGGGGATGAAGGTATTAGGTCTTTCCTGTATTACTGATTTGGCTATTGATGGAGTGATAGCAAAAACTAGCTTAGAAGAGATATTGGAAGTTGCTTCTCGTGCTGAACCGATAATGAGTAGATTGGTAAAGAAGGTAATAGAAAAAATTGATTAACGACCTTTTACGAGTATTTTTATTATCTGCTCTACCAATTAGCGAATTAAGAGGTGCTATCCCCCTGGGTTTATTGCTTTATAAGTTGCCGATACTATTGACTTATATAGTAGCAATATTAGGAAATATTTTACCAATAGTCTTTATCTTAAAATACTTAGAATTTTTTTACCAATACTTTTCTCGCTGGAAATGGGGAGAAAGATTTTTTCATTGGCTTTTTCAGAGAACTAGAGCTTATAAAACAAAATATGAAAAATACGGAGCTATTTTTTTGCTTTTTTTTGTAGCTATTCCTCTTCCTATTACTGGAGCTTGGACTGGGGCAGCAATCGCTTTTGTTTTTGGGATAAGATTTTGGTATGCTTTTCCAGCTATCTGTGGGGGAGTATTAGTATCTGGATTATTGGTTACTCTAGCTAGCCTGGGAATAATTAGTCTAATATAATCTATTTTAGGGAAATAAATAATCAATAAATTAAGAAAGAGAGGTTAAAATTGGAAACTCTAACCTGGAAACAGAATACTCTATTTTTTGTTGATCAAAGAAAATTGCCCTTTAAAATAGTAATGGTTAGTTGTTCTAATTTTAGAGAGGTAGCTCTTGCAATTAAAGAAATGAAAATAAGAGGAGCACCGGCTATTGGAATTGCAGCTGCTTACGGTATGGCTTTAGCCGCTATTTCATCAAGGGCAGAAAATTATTCCAGATTTGTGCAGGATATGGAGAAAGCTGGAAAATATTTGGCTAATTCTCGGCCTACGGCAGTAAATCTGTTCTGGGCTATTAAACGGATAATACAATTAATTAAGAATCATCCAGAATTAGAAGTCTCGTCTTTAAAAAAATTAGTTTTACACGAAGCTAAAAAAATGGAAAAAGAAGACGTAGAGATTAATCAAGAAATAGGAAGGATTGGTTCATCCTTGATAAATGATGGAGATAACATTTTAACTCATTGTAATGCCGGTTCCTTAGCTACTGCTGGTTATGGAACTGCCCTGGGCGTCATTCGTGCCGCCTTTGGTCAAGGGAAAAAAATACACATCTATGTGGATGAAACTAGACCTTTATTACAAGGGGCCAGGCTTACTGCCTGGGAATTGATGCAGGATAACATACCCTGTACCTTAATTACTGATAATATGGCGGGATACCTGATGTGGCAGAAGAAGATAGATGTAATTATTGTTGGAGCTGATAGAATTACTAGCAATGGTGATGTTGCCAATAAGATTGGAACTTATTCTTTGGGAGTTCTAGCTAAGGAAAATAATTTACCTTTTTACATTGCCGCCCCCCTTTCTACTATTGATCTATCTTTAAATTCAGGTAAAGAAATTATGATAGAGGAAAGAAATCACCGAGAGGTTACTCATGTCTTGGGAAAACAAATTGCACCTAACGGGGTAAAAGTGTTTAATCCAGCTTTTGATATTACCCCTTATTCATATATTAGTGGGATCATCACGGAAAGAGGGATAATTAATTCCCCCTTTAGAGAAGGTATCAGAAATATTTTTTCTAAATTAAATTAAAATAGAATGGTAAGGGGTAGAAAGATTAGAGATTAATAAATTATTATAGTTATTTTTCGAGAAATATAGGAGGAAGAAATTGAATTTAGAAAAATTTGTTATTACCGGAGGAAATAGATTAGAAGGAGTAGTTACAATTTCGGGTGCAAAAAATTCTACCTTATCCATAATGGCTGCTACTCTTTTGACCAGAGAGAAATGTGTATTAAAAAATATTCCCCGACTTACCGATGTAGATACTATGGGAGAAGTAATCAGGACTCTGGGAGCAAAAGTAGAGTGGGAAGGAGATAATGTACTCTATATCGACTCTGATAATTTTTGTAATTATGAAGCCCCTTACGATCTGGTGAAAAAGATGAGGGCATCAATTCTGGTAATGGGACCCTTGTTGGCGCGTTTAAATAAAGCGAAGATTTCCTTACCGGGAGGTTGTGCGATTGGAGCCCGCCCGGTAGATTTTCACCTTAAAGGATTTGAAACACTGGGTGCAAAGATAGAAGTAGAGAGTGGTTATATTAAAGCAGAAGCAAGTAAATTAAAAGGTGGGGATATCTACTTAGATTTTCCCAGTTTAGGAGCTACTGAAAATATTATGATGGCAGCTTCTCTGGCAGAAGGAGTAACTAGAATAGAAAATGCAGCTAAAGACCCGGAAATAGTAGAACTGGGACACTTTTTAATCAAAATGGGTGCCCATATTGAAGGTCTGGGTTCTGATGTGATTACCATAGAGGGAGTTAAGAATCTAAGAGGAGTTGAATATAAGATTATTCCAGATCGGATCGAAGCCGGGACCTTTATGATTGCCTCTGCTATCACCCGAGGGGATATTTTTATAGAGGATATTGACCCTGGATTATTAAAACCAGTAATAGTAAAATTAGAAGAATCAGGAGTAAAGATTATCCAAGGGGATAATTTTATTCGAGCTATCGGACCAGATTGGGTAAAAGCAGTAGATATTAAGACTTTACCCTATCCAGGATTTCCTACGGATATGCAACCACAGTTTATGGCTCTATGCTGTATAGCTAAAGGCACAAGTGTAATTACAGAAACAGTTTTTGAAAATAGGTTTGTTCATGCCGGAGATTTAAGAAGAATGGGTGCAAATATCAAGCTAGAAGGACACAGTGCCATTGTGAAAGGAGTGGAAAAATTAAGTGCTGCTCCGGTAATGGCTTCTGACTTGAGAGGCGGGGCTGCCCTAATCCTGGCTGGTTTGGTTGCAGAAGGCACTACAGAATTAAGTAGAATTTATCATCTAGATAGAGGTTACCGGAAGATAGAAGAAAAATTAAAAGCTTTAGGAGCAGATATCCAGAGAATAGTTGAATAAAAAGAAATGAATGTTAAACTAAGATACTTAATTTACAGGAGGAAAAAAGAAAGATGCTGGGGATGGATAGGAGTTTGGGTATAGATTTAGGAACAGTAAGTGTAATTATCTATATGAAAGGGAAAGGGATTATTTTAAAGGAACCATCAGTAGTTTCTATTTATAAAGATAACGGAAAAGTCTTAGCAGTAGGTGAAGAAGCTAAACAGATGATTGGTAAAACTCCTGGCAATATTATTGCTATTCAGCCTATGAAAAGTGGGGTTATTGCTAATTATGAAATAACTGAAAAAATGTTAGCCTATTTCATTCGAAAAATATGTGGAAATAGCAAAATATTCAGACCGGAAGTGGTAATTTGTGTACCCTCTGGGGGGACCGAAGTTGAAAAGAGAGCAGCGCTAGAGGCAGCCTTACAATCTGGAGCAAGAAAGGCTTATCTAATTGAAGAACCGATGGCAGCAGCTATTGGTGCTGGTTTAGATGTAAGCGAACCTTGTGGAAATATGATAGTGGATATTGGAGGAGGAACCTCTGATATAGCAGTGATCTCTTTGGGGGGAATAGTGCTTAGTGAATCCATCAGAATTGCAAGTAATGACTTTGATGAGAATATTACCAAATATATTAAAAATAAATATAATCTGATGATAGGTGAAAAGACTGCTGAGAATATCAAAATAGAAGTAGGTTCTGCAATGGAAGAAGAAGAGGAGTTAAAAACTGAAATTAGGGGTCGAGATTTGTTGGTTGGGTTACCAAAAAGTATTACCATTGGTTCGAACGAAGTATTGAAGGCAATTTCACCTTCTTTAAAAAAGATAATTGAAGCGATAAAAGTAGTTTTAGAGAATACTCCTCCTGAATTAACTGCCGACATAGCCGATAAGGGAATAATTCTTACTGGAGGAGGTTCTCTCTTAAGGAATTTTGATCGTCTGTTGACTGAGGTGACCGGTATACCTTGTTATTTAGCAGAAGATCCGATTGATTGTGTAGCCCTTGGTGCTGGTAAGGTTTTAGATAATATTCATCTATTAAAAAGTGGATTAATGAGTATTAATCGATAAAGGATTTAATATCCTCTCAATTCCATCTAAAATAAGGAAAGAAAAAGTGAAAATAAACAAAAAATTAATTATAATAATTTTCTTTAGCTTATGGATTATATTTCTTATGAGTACGGAGCTAATCTACTCTGAAGTTTCATTTCTGCCTCTTTCTGAAATCAAGCCAGGGATGCAAGGAGTAGGAAAGACTGTATTTAAAGGTACCAGAATAGAAGAATTCCAAGTAGAGATCATTGATATCATTAGAGGAGAAGGAGATATTCCTTATTATATTCTGGCTTACTTAAAAGAGGAAAGAGTGTTGGATAGTGGAGGAATTTCCGAGGGAATGAGCGGATCACCAGTTTATGTCAAAGATAAATTAATTGGAGCTATTTCTTATTCTTGGGAAATGAGTGAGCATAATTACTTTCTTTTAACTCCTATAGAAGAAATGTTGAAATTATTTAATTATGATTCTTTGGTAAGAGAGTCGATAATTTCTTCTCCCCCCTCTACCACTGCTTACTCAGGAAAAAAAATTCTGAATAATCGTTCTTTCTTCCTTCCTGTTTCTACTGTTTTAGTTACTGGGTTAAGCAGCCGATCTTTTCAACTATTTTCTCATCGGTTAAATAATTATAATTTAAGAGTGATTCAAGGAGTAGAGAGCCTAGGCGGGATAAATCTTTCGACAATAGGAGAATTACCAAATCAAAAGATAGAAGCTGGTTCCGCTATTGGAATTCAGCTCAGTCGAGGCGATGTAAATATTACTGCTATTGGCACAGTAACCTATCGAGAGGGGAATAAAATTATCGCTTTAGGGCATCCTTTTTTAAGAAAAGGGGAAGTTTCCTTTCTACTTTCTTCAGTATATATTTATCATAGTTTACCTAATATAATTATGCCCTTTAAATTAGGTACTCCTTTAAATTTAATAGGAAAGGTAAGTCAAGATCGAGCAGTCGGTATTTTAGGTGAGATTAATTCTTTTCCGCAGGTTATTCCTTTAAAAATTATGGTTAACAATCAGGATAATTCCTCATCTTTATCTATGGGTGTTCAGTTGGTTAATGATTATGATTTACTAGAATCTCTAGTTTCAAGTATTACCTTACAAGCCATAGATAATGGTTTAGATCGAATAGGTCCAGGTACTGCTCAGGTTAGAGTAGAATTAAAAGGTAAAAAAGAAGAACAATCTTTAATCAGAGAAAATATGTTTTGTGATACTCAGGATATTGCCTGGAAGTCTATTTCTGAACTTCCTGAAATTATTAAAGCTTTAGTAGACAATTATTTTGAAGAAGTGATCATCAGTGAAATTAACTTGGATATTCGGATTACAAAAGAGAAGAAACTGGGAAGGTTGGAAGAAGTAAAATTGGAAAAAAATACTTTAAAACCGGGTGATAATCTGAAAGCTTTAGTTAGGATTAAACCCTTTCGAGAAGATTTGTTTGAAGAACAACTTACGATTAGGTTACCAAAAGATATCCCCCCTGGGGAAGCCTGGTTATGTGTTAATGGGGGAGGAGATATGGCAAATTTGTCTGAAATAAATATCCTTGGGGAAGATAAGGAGAAAGTTTCTAAAAATTTATCAGAAGTTTTAGAAGATATTAGAGAAAGACCCAAGGGCAATCAGATTATCGCAGAAATAGTCTATTCTTTAGAGCAAGATTATAATCAGAAAGAGGGAGCCGGAATTCAGAGCAGTAACAAAAATAATAAAAAAATACAGGTTAAAATAGATACTGATCTGGTAGTAGAAGGATATTTGGAGATTCCCTTTTACGTAAAATAAATTTAAAAGGAAGCAAATCAGAAAAAGTAATTTAAATTTTTTTATTAGGAATTTAAGATTTTAATTTTTAAAGTATTAAGTTTTTATCTAACTATAAAACGGAATAATAATTATGAAAATTGTAGCTTTAATTCCTGCAGCTGGTTTGGGAAAAAGAATGAACAATAAAATAAGTAAGCCTTTTATTCTAATTTCTGGTAAACCATTAATCGTTTATACTCTGGAAACTTTTGAAAAGTGCTCTTTGATTCAACAGATTTATTTAGTGGTTAATTCTGAAGAAAAGGAAAAATTTATTCGAGACATTATTGTTAAATATAATTTGCGTAAAGTGGAGAAATTGGTTGAAGGAGGTGACACCAGACAGGTTTCAGTATATAATGGTTTAAATTCTCTAGAAAAAGATACCGATCTGGTGGTAATTCATGATGGTGCTCGTCCTTTAATTAAAGAGGATTTAATTTGTACATCTATAGAAGTAGCCTCCCAGTATGGCTCAGCTATTCTCGCTCTACCTAGTAAAGATACTATAAAGTTGATTAGTAATGATTTTTTAGTAGAAGAAACCCTTTGTCGAGAGAGGATATGGAGGGCACAAACTCCTCAAACTTTCCGATATGATATAGTATTTTCTGCTTATCAAAGAGCCATAAAAGAAGGCATAAACGCAACTGATGATGCAGCTATAGTAGAGAGATGTGGTTATAAAGTAAAATTAGTTATGGGTTCTGAAGAAAATATTAAAATTACTACTCCTTTTGACATATTACTTGCCCAGAACCTTTTAAAAACAAGATTTTAAAGTAAAAAAATAAGAAGGTGAGGAAGTAAATTAATTGTCGGTGATAAAATCGCCTAAAAAGATAATCCTTAATAGTTATGCTAAAATTAATTTAATCTTAAATGTATTACGCCGCCGAGAAGATGGATATCATGAAGTTGAATCTATTATGCAATCCATCAATCTGGCAGATAGAATTATTCTTAGTGAAAGTGAAGATATACATATAGAATGTAACCATCAGCAAATTCCCACGGATAACAATAGTTTAATTTATAGTACGGCGCAAAAGATTTTACAGAAATATCACCTTAAAAAAGGAGTAAAGATAGAGATAGAAAAGAGAATTCCTCTGGCTAGTGGATTGGCTGGTGGTTCAGCCAATGCTGCAACTATCTTAAAAGGAATAAATGATTTATATAATTTAGGCTTATCTTTTATGGATTTAAAAATATTGGGTGAAAAATTGGGTATGGATGTTCCTTTTTGTCTACAGAATGGTACAGCTTTAGCTTATCATCGGGGAGAAAAAATAATTCCTTTACCACCAATTATCCCTCCTTTATGGTTAATCTTAATTAATCCTGGGTTGGAAATATCTACTCAGTGGGCTTATTATCATCTCTCCTTGGAGGGAGGATTTGTAAAAAAAGGGGATATTAAGGCTATGCTGTTGGCTATAAGAAAAGGGGAACCAGAGGAAATTTCTCGTAATTTATTTAATTCCTTTGAAGAATTGATCCTGAAGACTTATCCTCAAGTTCAGATAATAAAGGAAAGATTGAAGGATTCAGGTGCCCTGGGAGTTTTAATGTCCGGAAGTGGACCCACGGTTTTCGGGGTAATGTCCAATCAGAAGGAAGCTCAAAAAGTCTATAAAAAATTAAAACCTGAATACCCTCTGAGTTGGGTAGTGCAGACTATATAAGAAAAAAAGATTAGTTAAAGATGGTGGAGAATTATGCGAGTTGGGTTTGGTTATGATGTTCATCCTTTAGTTAAAGGAAGAAAATTAGTTTTAGGAGGAGAGGTAATTCCTTATACTAAAGGTTTAGATGGTCATTCTGATGCCGATGTCTTGATTCATTCGCTAATTGATGCCCTTTTTGGAGCAATGGGAGAAGGCGATATTGGACAACACTTTCCTCCTCAAGAAGAACAATATAAAGATATTTCTAGTTTAGTTCTTTTAAATAAAACTGCTCAAATCATCAAACGTAAAGGTTTTATAATTAATAATATCGATGTTTCTATAGTAGCGGAAGAACCTAAAATCTCTCCTTATTTCCCATCTATGCGTAAGCATATTTCTGATATTTTAAATCTTCCAGAGGAGAGGATTAATCTTAAAGCTACCACTACCGAGAAACTTGGATTTATTGGTAGAAAAGAAGGAATAGCCTCTTTTTGCCTGGTTAGCTTAAAGCGAATAAAAGCTGGAGATTAAATTGAATAATCTTCGGTAAATCAGAGCTTAAAATAAAAAATTTATGAGTAAGAATTCAAATTATAGTAAGTAAGTTAAAGAATTAAACTTGACAGTTATTTTCTGATAATTGATAATCTTAATATAAGGGGGAAACTTTTTATGAAAGAAGATACGAACGAAACCTTAACTGGAACCGACTCCAGGGATAAAAAAGATAAACCACCAGAGGGGAAAGAGACCAAAGAAACAGCTGGGGAGGAGAAAGAAAAAGAGGTTGGTGAAGAAACTAAAGAATTAGATTTACCAACACTTTTTATCTGGTTTATAAGTCTATTAAGCGGTAAAGCCTGGGAATATTTAGGATTAATTATGAATCCAGAGACCAAACAGATAAATCAAGATTTAAAAAAGGCAAAGATTTCCATTGATACCATTGCTTTTTTATATGAACAAATCAAAGATTTTCTCTCTCGAGAGGATTTTAATCGTATTGAAAACTTATTAACTAATCTAAGAATGAATTATGTTCAAAAATTAAAAAAAGAATAAAAATTAGCTAATTAAATTTAATCATTTTAACTTGATTTAATATTTTATCTCCCCCAGGAAGGAAAGGGATAATTATCGAATAGGCTTTAGTTAGAGTTGAGAGAAAATAGGAAGGTGATGATGACCTCATGCAAAAAAGAAAAAATAAGATGGTAATGATTATAGTTTTTTGGGGAATATTCTGGTTGATGGGTAGTCTATTAATCTATGCACAGGATGCTCAAACATATTATAAACAAGCCTATATTTATTTTACTCAGGAAAACTATACTAAGGCGGAAGAGCTGTACCAGAAAGCTATTGAATTAGATCCTGATTATGAAGATGCGCATTATTGGTTAGGAAAAGTTTATCGGCAAATCGGTGATTACGGGAAAGCCCTGGAACAATGGAAAAGAGTACTTCAGATAAACCCTCAGAATCCATATGCTTTTAGCTATTTATTAAATAGCTATCAAAGTACTCACCGGGTGCAATCAAACCAAGGACTTGATTATTTACGGGAAGGATTAAACCTTTTAGGTAATCCAGATGAATTTTTAGAATGGAAAGAAGGGTGGTCTGAGGATTTACTGCTTAGCATTACTCCATATTTTAAAAAAGCTGTCAACCTGGAAAATAGTCTAATTGATGCTTATTTCTGGTTGGCAGAAATTTATTGGTATTTAGCGGAACAAATCTCTTCCCAATTTCGTTCTCTAGCTATAGGAAATTATAAACAAGTAATTGATATAGAGGAATCAACCAATTCAATTAGTTTTAATCACCCTTCTGTTTATTGGCGAGCTTATCTACAATTAGATAAACTATATGAATCAATCCAGTGGAATGAGAGTAGAAAAGAATTATGGAAAAGGTTAGAAAAAGCTAGGGCTCTTCCTTATCAGGAAGCTTTAGAAAAGAAGGGTTATTCTGGCTTTACCTATCCTTCCCGAATTGAAATATTATATACTGAACAGGGGAAAGAAGAACACTGGATTTATCCGGAAAAGGAAGTAACTTTTTTAGTGATTAATGGAGAGGTAGAGGGAGAGATGGAAGATATGGGTTTTTAGAAGAGAACGAAACTAAAGTAGAAGAAAGTTTACCACAAGAAACAACGGAAGGAATGGTTGAACCATAATTAATTATCTTATCAAGGAGGATGAAAATTTTAAAAAAAGCTAAGACTGTTCATCGTTTAGGAATAATGGGAGGGGTGTTTGACCCTATACATTTTGGACATCTATTTACTGCAGAGGAAGCAAGAAATGAATTTAAATTGGATAAAGTATTATTTATTCCCTGTCGACATCCAGTTCATAAGAGAGAGGATGGAGTATCTGATCCGAATGATCGCTATTGGATGACCAAGATGGCTATTAAAAACAACCCCTTTTTTGAAGTCTCTAAGATAGAACTTGAACGTTCTGGACCTTCTTATTCTATTGATACGGTAAAGACTTTACTGACAGAATATGAATATCAAATAGAAATATTTTTTATTACTGGAGCAGATGCTTTTTTAACTATTGATACCTGGCATAAAAGCGAGGAATTAATTAAGCTATGTCAATTTGTTGCAGCTACCCGTCCGGGATATGATTTAAATAATTTAGATCATAAGTTTAAAAAGATAATTAGAATTATGGAAATTCCTCTTTTATACATCTCTTCTACCGATATAAGAAGGAGAATCAAAGAAGGTAGAAATATTAAATATTTATTACCAGAAAAAGTAGAAGAATATATTTATAAAAAAAGGTTATATCGTATTTAGATTAATATTAAAGATGAACTACCCTATTTCGGGAGAAAAGATGAATATTGAGTTAATTAAAAAAAGATTGATTAAAATTTCTTCCAAAGAAAGATTTAACCATGCTTTAAATGTGGCGCAAGTAGCTAAGGATTTAGCTATTAAGTATGGAGAAGATAAATATAAGGCTGAAATAGCTGGGCTTTTACATGACTGTGCTAAGGATCTTCCTGAGGATGTCTTGAGAGAAAAGATAAAAGAATTTCAAATTGAACTGGATAATATGATGAAAAAAATTCCTAAGTTATGGCATCCCTTAGTAGGAGCGGAAATTGCTAAACAAGAATTTAAAATTACCGATGCTTCTATTTTAAGGGCTATCAGGATACATAGTACTGGCGCTGCACAAATGTCACTGCTGGACAAAATAATATTTCTTAGCGATAAAATTGAACCCCTGAGGGATAATCAGGGAGTAGAAGAGGTTAGAGCTATTGCGGAAAACAGCATAGATAAGGCAGTTTTAAAATTATTAGATAGAGGAATACAATATTTAATTAAAAAAGGATTATTAATTCATCCTCTAACTCTGGAGGCGCGTAATAATATGTTAATGAGAGTGGTATTTAAATAATGGAAAGTGTTAGAGAAGAAAAGACAAGTAGGAATAGCAGAAAATATTTAAGAAAAAAGAAGAACAAAAGATTTATCTGGTGGATAGGTATTCTAGTTATTTCAATATTTTTAATGTTTTTGTTTCAATATCTGGGTATATTTCCTTTCAACTCTTCTATCTTGGCTTATGATCGGGTGAATATTCTAATCGTAGGTTGTGATGAGATAGAAAATATTAGCCGGGCAGATACCATTGTCTTTTTAAGTATTGCTCCCAAGACCAGAGATGCCTTAGCTGTATCTATACCTCGGGATACCCGGGTAGAAATCCCTGGTAGAGGAATGGATAAAGTTAACCATGCTTATGCTTTTGGGGGGATTGATTTGCTTAAAAAAACAGTAAGCTCATTTTTAGATGTGCCTTTACATTTTTATGTAATAGCGGACTTCCGAGGTTTTGTTCAGGTTATTAATACCCTGGGTGGCGTGGAAGTAGAAGTAGAAAAAGAGATGCATTATACCGATAAAGCTGGTGGTCTTACTATTAATCTTTATCCAGGAAAGCAATTGTTAGATGGAGAAAAGGCTTTAGAGTACGTTAGATTCAGAATGGATAAATTGGGTGATTGGGGACGAATACAAAGACAGCAAAAATTAGCTATTGCCCTGATTAATAAAATGATGAAATACGAGAATTTTAATAAAATTCCCAAATTATTAGAAGAGGTCAAGGGTAGTCTAGAAACAGATATAGAAATGAAGGATGTTATGGCTTTGATTAATTTATTTAAGGGAGTAGAACAAGAGAAAATAAAATTTGAAATTATTCAAGCAAAACCAGTATATATCGAAGGAATTAGTTATTTGGAACCTGAGGTAAAAGAGGTAAGGGAAAGAATTAAAGGATTACTCGATCATCAGGATTGATGATAGAAGCAGGTCAGATGGAGAGAAAAATTTAATATAAGCTAGATTAAGTAAAAAGGAGGAGGATGTTTGAAAAATTATTCTTTAAAAGTGGCTAAAATGATAGCAGAAGCTGCTGAAGAAAAAAAAGCAAAAGATACAGTAATTTTAAATTTAAGTAAAATAACTCTCTTAACTGATTATTTTGTAATTACTACTGGTGAATCTGCTCCGCAATTAAAAGCTATTAATAATTTTATTATAGAAAAATTAAAGAAAAAAGAAATAAAATTATTACATCAAGAAGGAACACCTGAAGCAGGTTGGGTCCTGATGGATTACGGTGATGTAGTAGTACATATTTTTACTAAGGAAAAAAGAGATTTTTATGATTTAGAATATCTTTGGCAGGAAGCGAGGAAGGTTCGATTTAAGCGAGAAAAAATTGAAAAGAAGTTAGAAGGGAGGAATAATAATGGGTAGCAATGAAGGACATAAGGGAAGCTGGTTGTTTGGTTTAATCCTATTTGTACTAGGCTTGGTATTTATGATAGAAAATTTTACTACTCTAGAAGTGTGGGATAAGATCTGGCGTTTATGGCCAATTATTTTAGTGATCTGGGGTATTAAAGAAATATGGCAGAGAGCAGTCTTTTTTGGTTTGATCTTAGTTATTCTGGGAGGGATATTTTTAGCTCGATATTTCTTTAGTGTTGAAATAGCTGATAATATCTGGAGATTTTGGCCAGTTGTAATCATCGCTTTAGGAATTGATCAAATTTTTAAAGCCTTTGGTAGAAAAAAAATGGTTACTCAAAAGCGGATTAAGGAGGAAGAAGAGTTATAATCGTTTAATTTTCAGCTCCTTTCTCTGATATAAATGATAATATCGAAAAATGTTATAGTTATAACAAAAACTGTAACTTATATAGTAGATAGTATTTTGTTTGAATTTAAGGGTAATCCACCTGGATTATCCTTTTTTCCATCACTTTATCTTTTTAGAATAAGTGATGATCAGCTTACTAAATTTGGTTATTCAAAATGAAAAAATTAGAATCGCTAACCCTTTTTGAGGGGCAAGATTTCATTATCGAATAATAATTTAAGCAAGAGGAAATATTTTAAAATTAATTAGTAATTGATATTATAAACTAAAATAACCTAAAAAAATATCTAATCTAATATTTATTAAAAAAGGATGAAGTTTTGATGATAATAAGAGGGACATTAGTAAATGTGAGTGCAATAGGTTTGGGTTGTTTAATCGGGATTATTTTAAAGAATAGATTTTCTGAAAAAATAAGAAAAATTACTATGCAATGTTTGGGATTAGCGTCTTTGTTAATCGGTATGCAAATGGCTTTAAAAACGGAAAATGTTTTAATAGTGATCTTTTCTTTAGTAATTGGAGGAGTAATTGGGGAAATCCTTACTCTGGAAGATAGATTAGAAAGACTTGGAGAAAGGATTAAAACAAAGCTCAAAAATACTAATTCAACGGATAGATTTGTAGAAGGGTTTGTCACTGCCAGCTTATTATATTGTATAGGGGCTATGGCTATTATGGGAGCCTTGGAAGAGGGTTTAAATGGTAATTCGGATATTCTCTATGCCAAATCCCTGCTGGATGGAGTATCTTCCATTGCCTTTAGTGCTGCCATGGGTTTAGGAGTATTATTTTCGGCTCTTCCTGTTTTGGTTTATCAGGGAGGTATCACCATACTAGCACAATTTATCAAAGATTTTCTTTCTCCAGCAGTAATTCGGGAAATGACGGCCAGTGGTGGAATGCTTATTCTAGCTATATCTCTGGGATTATTAGAGATAAAAAAGATTAAAACTGGAAATTTGCTACCTGCTATTCTAATTGCAGCTTTATTAACTAGTTTTTTAGGTTAAACTAAAAAATTATAGCCAATATTAAGTAATCTAAAATAGATTAATCTTTTTCAATTGAAGCTAAATAAATAAGGAAAATATATTAATTTAGAAAGATTTAATGATTTAAAGGGAGGTTTGCTATGAAAAAAAGGACTATTCAGCTTTTGGGGAAAAAGGAATTAGAAAATAAAAGAGTATTGGTACGGGTGGATTTTAATGTCCCCTTAGATGAAGAACAAAAGATTACCAATGATTCCAGAATAAGAGCTGCCTTACCGACGATCAATTATTTAGTTTCCCATCAGGCGAAGGTAATTTTAATGAGTCATTTAGGACGTCCCAAGGGAAAGATTGTGGAAAAATTAAGATTAGACCCAGTTGCTCAAAGATTAGGAGAGTATTTAGGCCAGGCGGTAAATAAACTTGATGATTGTATTGGTGAAAAAGTGGAAGAAGAAATTTTAAATTTGCCTCCAGGAAGAGTTCTCTTACTGGAAAATTTAAGATTCCATCCTGAAGAAGAGAATAATGGGGAAGAGTTTTCTAAAAAATTAGCCCAGCTTGGTGATTTATATGTCAATGATGCCTTTGGAACTGCTCACCGTGCCCATGCATCTACCTTTGGAGTGGCTAAAATACTTCCTTCCTATGCAGGTTTTTTAATGGCTAAAGAGATTGAGATGTTAAGTAAATTATTAGAAGATCCAGAATCTCCTTTTGTAGTAATCCTGGGAGGAGCAAAAATATCTGGTAAGGTTGATATCATTAAAAATTTATTAGGGATAGCGGATAAGATATTAATTGCCGGAGGGATAAGTTATACCTGTTTAGCTGCTCTAGGATATGCAGTAGGGAAATCATTGACTGAGGAATATGATTTGGAAATAGTGCGTAAGATACTCCAACAGGGCGAAGAAAAGGGCAATAAAATAGTCTTTCCCATTGATTATATAATTTGTAAAAAGGAAGTATCCCCTCAAACTGAAACGGAAATAGTTAAAAAAGATAGTATTCCTGAAGACGGAATTGCGGTTGACTTAGGATCGGAATCTTTAATCTTATTTGAAAAAGAGATTGAAAAAGCTAAGACTATCTTCTGGAATGGCCCGGTAGGGGTATTTGAAATAGATAAGTTTGCTCGGGGAACTAAACAAGTAGCCAGGATTCTGGCTGCTATGGAAGGTAAAGCTGTTACAGTAATTGGAGGGGGAGATTCGGTAGCGGCTATTGAAAAAGCAGGATTGGAAGAAAAGATTACCCACTTATCTACTGGAGGAGGTGCTTCTTTAGAGTTTTTGGGAGGGAAAAAACTTCCAGGTATAGAGATATTACCTGATGATTAGGGATAGACTAAATAAAATTGAGCACTATATAGTTAAAATCATTTAAAAGACAAAAAAAGAGAACCTTTCTATTTTAAGCAGAAGGGTTCTCTTTATTATCAAGAAGAAATTCTTGGATCTTTTCTTTAATTCTTTGCCAGTGAGTACCCTTCCAGTAATATTTCTTACAAGTAGGACAGTATACAAATTCATTTTGGGTAAGAAAGACGTAGGGTGGGACACTATTTTTTATCTGATTATCTTTACCTATGTTGAGGGTAGGAGTATTACAGACAGAACAGCGAGAAAATAGTCTGTTGGGGAAACTTAAATTAAGTTGTAGTCCCTTTATTACTTCTTGTAGTTGCTCTTTCCATAGGTCGCTCTTAATAAAGAGGAAATCACCAATATTTTTTCTTAGAATAAGATGGGTATCCCTAGTAAGCAAAATTCTATTCTCCTGTCGAGCTCTTAGAAGTAGGGCTAAATCTCTAATATCTAAAGGGTAAATAGTATCATAACCTAAGATGCGTAACCATTTAGCCAGTCTTCCCAGCATTCTATCTGCCAGAAATTTAATTTCTTCATTAGGTTTTTCTTTTTTCATTTTAATTTAATGGAGGAGACTTTTGTTTAGAAAATATTAATCAGGTCAGTGAATATTATATTATTGTTTTCTAAAAATTAATCAAATATTTTAATCTCTTATGCTTAAATTTTAGAAAGATGTTCAATCTTTTTGTTATTTTTTGCAAATTAGATTTAAAATTATTTTTTTAATTTATAAAGATGGAATTGCTAATTACTGATAATCTTTAAGTAAACCATGGGTTTTAAAAAATAATTTACTCTAAAGGTAGTCCTGATTCTTCTTCTTTGATTTTTACTTCTACTCTATTTTCCATCTTTTCTTGCAGGTTCTTTTCCAATTCTTGAATCTTCTTTTTCTGATTAGAAATTATCCTTTTTCTCTTTATCATTGAAGGGATTGAGACCAATAAACTCATTAATATACCCAGAGTAAGAGTAATAAGCAGGACTAGGGCTAATGAGCTCTTAAAATTCCAGATTATAAAATTTACGGTAATAGGAATTGCATTTTGAAGGGCAAAAATAACTGCTAAAATAGCCACAACAATAGCGGTGATTAATTGTAATTGCATTGAATTATTTCTCCTTTCTTAAAGAAGAGTATAATTTTATACTTCATCAAAGGATGTTTTTCTTTTAGTCAAGCCTTTTCCCTCTAGTCTATTATTGTAAAAGCGCTGGGTAGGATAGGCAAAATCTATATCACTGTGTAGAGAAAATTCTGTTAAAATATTTTCCCAGATTAATTGTTCACTATCTCGACGTTTTTTAGGTTCACAAAGATAACGTATGGTTAATAATATTCCACTATCCTTTATACTAGTATAAACATTGGGGGTAAGCCTAGAATAAAAGATCATAAATTTTTTACTAGATTCTTTTATTTTTTTCTCCGCCGTTTTACTTAATGGTTCAGCATCCTTATCGGCGATTTTCTGTAAAATTTTTTTTGCTTTTTTCCAATTACTTTCAAAAGTGATAAGGACCGGGATTTCATTCCAGATATACTGAAAGCCTTTGTTATAATTTGCCAGCACTTCACTTAGTACCATACCGTTAGGAATATGGAGAATTCGACCGGTACTTTGATCGGAATTTACCCAATTTCCTATTTCTAAAAGAGTAAATTGGAAAACCCGGATATCAATAACATCTCCTGCATAGGTCTTGATTTGAATACGATCTCCCACAGAAAAGGGTTTACGACTGATAATAAAGAGCCAGCCAGCGAAATTAGCTACTATATCTTTTAGGGCAATAGCTATACCGGCAGATAATAAACCAAAATATGTCGCTAGAGATTGAAAACCACTTAGCCACAGACGCCCAATTAAAAATACACCCAAAAAAATTATTACATAATCAAAAGTCTTTCTCCAGGTATAACGAATACGGGCATTTTCAGTTCGATGCCATACGATTCTAATAATTAAAGAGTGAAGAATCCACAAAATTAAAGCCACGATTAGAGAGGTAAATATTTTAATCTGAATTTCAGGAAGGAGACCGATATTTTTGGATATCCACTCCATTATTTCATTCATCTTTATTCTTTCCTTCTTAGATATATAGGGGCAGAAATAAGCTTTTTAATCTTATCACAAGCTGTATTTTATAATAGAATTTTTTTATGAGAGTAGAATTTCAGAAATACTTTTTGATATTATTTTAACATAGAATACAAAAAAAATAAAAGTAGATATATATTTAAGAGAAAAAGAAAAAATTCTATTTTTTAAAAGGTAACTTATAGGTTAAAATTTATTACTAATTATACTTGGTTGATTAAAATAGAAGATTATCTTCCTGATAATCTTAGAGATGCTTGACAAAGGAAAAATTTGGATATATTATTTATATACCCCCTTAGGGTATAAAAAATAAGGAAAATTGTCCAATGGTAGATGATTTTACCTATGATCAAATAGAAGATACAAAAATATTAAGTCGATTAAAAAGGATTGAAGGTCAAATTAGAGGTATACAGGGAATGATCTCTGAAGGAAGACCGTGTTCAGAAGTACTGATGCAAATTAGAGCCGTAAAATCTGCTTTGCATCAGGTAAGTAAATTGCTAGTGGAAAAGGAAGTAAATTCCTGTATTTACTCTTCTTTATCTTCTAATAGTATTTCTCAGGGAATGATCAATGAGATACTGGAAATACTTTTTAAGGTTTACTAGATAAATATTGCTGATAAATAAAGAATCTGGGATAATTTTAAAAAAATAAATTTATAAGTCTTTAGATTGATATTTTTGAATATTAAAGATATTTGAAGGATAAGAGGTATTTTTGTAAATTAAGGAGAAATAGAAGATTATGTTATGTCAAATCTGCAAGAAAAAGGAAGCCACTATTATGATAACTCAAGTAATAGGGGGGGAGAAGACTGAGCTTCATCTCTGTAAGGATTGTGCCACTTTGTTTGGGGATAAATTTTCTATTATTTCCTTCCCTCAATTTAATCTGGATGATTTATTAAGTGGGTTACTAAAGGCTTTTGATCTTTATAGTCAGGAAGAAGGAAGAATGACTGCGGGAGAAATAAAATGTAGCAACTGTGGACTAACTTATCAAGACTTTATGCAAACTGGAAAGTTAGGTTGTAGTATTTGTTATCAGGATTTTAGAGGTCAACTGCTTCCTCTTTTAAGAAGATTACATGGAAATAGTGAACATATAGGTAAGGTACCTCTTCAGGCGAAAAATAAATTAGATAAAATTAATCAGATTAAAAGATTGAGGCAAGAGTTACAGGAAGTAGTAATTAAGGAAGATTATGAGAGGGCAGCTCAGATACGTGATGAAATATTAAAATTAGAAGGAGTAACCAAGAAAAAGGATGCCAAGTAACAATTCTAAATTTTGGTTGAAAAATTTAGCTCGCTCTTCTGCCGAATGGATTAATGGATGTGGCCCACTATCTGAAGTGGTAGTTAGTTCACGGATCAGATTGGCACGTAATATAGAGGCAATTCCTTTTCCTCATTGGGCAAAAGAAGAAGATTTAAAAAATATTTACGAAGTGATGCAGCAACTAGCCCAGGAAAATATAATTTTTAGAAAATTTAAGCTTCTTCTTTTAAATAATTTTACTCCGTTGGAACTTCAATTTTTGGTAGAGAAACACTTAATTAGTCTTTATCAGGCTAATGGAAAACATCCCTATCGTGGTTGTCTTTATAACCAAGAAGAGACGGCTTGCATAATGATAAATGAGGAAGATCATCTGAGAATTCAATATATACTCTCTGGTTTACAATTGAAAAAAATATGGGGATCGATTAATCAGATAGACAATGAAATCGGAAAGACTGTAAATTATGCCTTTAGTGAAAAAGAGGGTTATTTAACTTCCTGCCCTACAAATGTAGGTACTGGAATGAGGGCTTCGGTTATGTTGCATTTACCTGCTTTAGTAAGATTAAACCGATTAAATGAAATATTAAAGGCTATTGCTAAAATTGGTTATGTAGTAAGAGGTTTTTATGGAGAAGGGACAGAAGTAATGGGAAATCTTTTTCAAATTTCCAACCAGATTACTTTAGGTTTATCTGAAGAAGAGATAATTGATAATTTAGAGAAGGTATCTCGGCAGATAATTGAGCAAGAAGAAAAAGCAAGAAGAGATTTACTTAAAGATTTTAAAAATTACTTGGAGGACCAGATCTGGAGAGCCTATGGAATATTGAGCCAGGCTAGAATCATCTCTTCAGTTGAAGCTATGGAACTTTTATCTAAGTTGAGATTGGGTGTGGAATTGAAGATTGTTTCTCAGATAAATTTAGAACTAATAAATCGGATAATGTTAATGTTACAACCAGCTTATTTGCAGATATTAGCTCAGAAAAATTTAAATGCCTCGGAAAGAGATATTCAACGAGCAAAATTGATTAGAGAAAAAATAAATCCTATGAATAATTAACTAAAAGGAGAGAAATAGAGAGATGTTTAAAAGGTATAGTGAACAAGCTAAAAGGGCGATAATGATTGCTCAGGAAGAAGCGATAAATTTTAATCATGATTATATTGGCACCGAGCATATATTGATTGGCTTGATTAAGGAAGAAGAAGGAATTGCTGCTCAAGTTTTAAGAGAATTTGGTCTGAATTTAGATAAAGTTATGGAAGAAGTAGAACATCTGGTAGGGAGAGGTGAAGATCAAAAAGCAGGGGAAGTTACCTTTACACCACGATCAAAAAAAGTATTAGAATTAGCTTCTCAAGAAGCAAGCCAATTAAAACATAATTATATTGGTACTGAACATATTTTGCTGGGATTAATTAAAGAAGGAAGTGGTATGGCGATAAGAATATTAGCAAATCTAGGAGTAGAACCAGAAAGGGTATATTCAGAGGTAATAAAAATACTTATGGAGAGTGAACCACAGAGCTCTTCCAGTTTACCAATGGAGAAAAAGTCTACTCGAACACCAGCCTTAGATGAGTTTGGGAGAGACTTAACTAAGTTAGCCAGGGAAGATAAATTAGATCCTGTAATTGGCAGAAGTATGGAAATTCAAAGGGTTATTCAAATTTTGAGCCGGAGAAAAAAGAATAATCCCTGTATCATTGGAGAAGCGGGTGTAGGTAAAACTGCTATTGTAGAAGGTTTGGCGCAGAAAATTGAAAATAATGATGTTCCTGAGATCTTAAAAAATAAAAGAATTGTTTGTCTTGATTTAGCTTTAATTGTTGCCGGTACTAAATACCGCGGTGAATTTGAAAAAAGATTAAAAAAGATTGTAAGCGAAGTACAAGAATCTAATGAAGTGATTCTCTTTATTGATGAGATACATACCTTGGTAGGTGCGGGAGCTGCGGAAGGAGCAATAGATGCTTCTAATATCTTAAAACCTGCTTTAGCTAGAGGGGAATTACAAGTTATTGGTGCTACTACTGCGGATGAATATCGTAAGTATATAGAAAAAGATGCAGCTTTAGAAAGAAGGTTTCAGCCGATATATATATCTGAGCCTACCATTGAAGAGACTATTAAAATTTTACTTGGTTTAAGGGATAAATATGAAGCTCATCATAAAATTAAGATTACTGATCAAGCTTTAGAGGCAGCAGCTCGTTTGTCTGCTCGATATGTTTCTGGACGTTTTTTACCAGATAAAGCAATTGATCTAGTTGATGAAGCAGCCTCTCGTATCAAATTAAAGAATACTATTTCACCTCCAGAGATTAAAGAGTTGGAAGGGAAGTTGAACCTTATAAAAAAAGAAAAAGAATCAGCAATAAAATCACAACAGTTTGAAAAAGCAGCCCAATTAAGAGATAAAGAAAAAAAATTAGAAGCCAAGCTTCAAGAAATAAAGGCTAAGTGGGAAGCTGGGAAAAAGGATGAAGAAGTAGAGGTTACCGAAGAAGATATTGCTGAGATTGTATCTAGCTGGACTGGAATACCGATATTTTCTCTAAAAGAAGAAGAAGCCCAGAAGCTATTAAGAATGGAAGAGGAATTACATAAAAGGATAATTGGACAGGATGAAGCTATAATCTCTATTTCTCGAGCTATCAGGAGAGCTCGAGCTGGAATAAAAAATCCTAAACGACCTATTGGTTCTTTTATTTTTTTAGGTCCTACCGGAGTGGGGAAAACTGAATTAGCTAGAAGCTTAGCAGAATTTCTTTTTGGAGATGAGAATGCCTTGATTACTCTGGATATGTCTGAATATATGGAAAAATTTGCGGTGTCCAGATTGGTTGGTGCCCCTCCTGGTTATGTAGGTTATGAAGAAGGGGGTCAGTTGACCGAAAAAGTGAGAAGAAAACCTTATTCGGTAGTTTTATTAGATGAAATAGAAAAGGCACATCCAGATGTCTTTAATATACTCTTACAGATTTTTGAAGATGGAAGATTAACTGATTCTCAAGGAAGAGTAGTAGATTTTAAGAATACTGTAATTATTATGACTTCTAATATTGGTGCTACTTTGATTAAAAAAGGATCAACTTTGGGGTTTAGAAGTGCTAATGAATCTGAAGAAATGAGCTATCAGGAGATAAAAGACCGGGTTATTGGGGAATTAAATAAGACTTTTCGTCCAGAGTTTTTAAACCGCATCGATGAAGTAATTGTCTTTAAAGCTCTTAACCGGGAAGAGATCAAGAGGATAGCTGATTTAATGTTGAATGAAGTAAGAGAACTCTTGAAAGAGCAGGGAATGGATCTTAAAGTTGAAGATGGAGTGAAGGATATTTTAGCTGAGAAAGGTTATGACCCAAATTTTGGGGCTAGACCTTTACGAAGAACTATTGAAAAATTAATTGAAACTCCTATTTCTGAAAAAATATTAGCTGGAGAATTTAAAGAGGAAAATTGTATTTTAATCGCAGCTAAAGACGGACAAATAGTTTTTTCTACTGCCAGGAAAAAGAATAAAAAAAGGGAACGGTAAAGTAGTCTGATGAATAAAGGAGAAAGAACCATTTTTCGTTGTCAACAATGTGGATATGAATACTTTCGTTGGTTAGGTCGTTGTCCAGAATGTGGAGGTTGGAATACTCTAGTAGAGGAGAAAGTTCTATCCGAAGAAAAAAACCCTTCTCTTCGTTTAGAAATCTATTCCCAACCTTTACCAATAAGTCAGATAGATATTGAGGAGAAAAAAGGTAGGTATAAAGTAGGAATATCTGAATTTGATCGAGTGTTAGGAGGAGGCATTGTACCCGGCTCTTTGGTTTTAGTAGGAGGAGAACCGGGTATTGGAAAATCTACTCTACTTTTACAGATTGCAAATCTTTTAAGTTCTAAATGTGGTAAGGTATTGTATATTTCAGCAGAAGAGTCAACTTATCAGATTAAATTAAGAGCAAACCGTTTGGGTGCTATTTCAGAAAATCTGTTTTTGGTTTCGGAAACAGAATTAGAAATAATAGTTAAACATATTTCTGATATCCAACCCAAAGTAGTGATCATAGATTCTATTCAAACCATAAATGATAATAATATTACTTCTACTCCGGGGAGCATCAGCCAGGTCAGAGAATGTACTGCTCAATTAATGCGGTTAGCTAAAAGAGAGGAAATTGCTATTTTGATAGTAGGACATGTAACTAAGGGTGGTACCCTGGCTGGACCCAAGGTACTTGAACATATTGTAGATACAGTATTATATTTAGAAGGAGAAAGATATAATATTTATCGTATTCTTCGTTCAGTAAAGAACAGATTTGGTTCTACCAATGAATTAGGTATATTTAAAATGGAGGAGAAAGGAATGGTAGAAGTTTTGAATCCTTCTGCCTTACTCCTTTCTGAGAAACCTGAAAATATTTCTGGTTCAGTAGTGACTTCCACTTTCGAGGGAAGCAGACCTATTTTAGTAGAAATACAAGCCCTGGTAAGTGATAGTAATTTTGGTGTATCCCGAAGGATCAATACTGGAGTAGATTATAATCGGGTATTACTTAACCTGGCAGTACTAGAAAAGAGAGAAGGATATTCATTACAGTCTCAGGATATTCATGTCAGTATAGCAGGAGGGGTAAAAGTAGTTGAACCAGCTTTAGATTTAGCAATTATTGTGGCAGTTGCTTCTAGTTTTAAAGATATACCAGTTGATTCCAGCGCAATAATCTTTGGAGAAGTTGGTTTGGCAGGCGAAGTAAGAATGGTTAATTATGCAGAAAAGAGGATTAGAGAGGCATTAAAGATGGGATTTAACAGATGTATTATTCCTTGGGGCAACTTAAAACATACAGAGATATTCTCTAATCAGAAGGGTTTTCGGATAGAGGGAGTGAAAACAGTACATCAGGCTATTGTACTTGCATTACAAGGATAACCATAAATTTTAATCTGCCAGAATATCTATCTCTATTTCAATTTTAAAGGTAAGAATTTAACTTAAGTGATAAAAGAATATATTATTCAGGTTAAATTGTAAAAGCCTAGAGTAGAAATTCTTTCTTCTTCCTTTTTAATTACATTATCCAGAGTCAGATTAAGCATATTACAGAGGGCAGTTGTATAGAAAAGATGTGCTCCTAATTCTGTTTCGATAATCTCTTTACAATTTTCGCATAGTTGCCCTTCCAGGTGGTTATGAGTAAATTTAGTTACATCGCTTAGATTGGTATGGGAGGGAATATTTTGTTTTTTAGCATTAATTTTGATACAGCCACATTGAGTAACTGCTTTGGCAATTGCCCTATTTACCCGGGAATTAGATTCTTGAAATTTAGTTAGGACATCAAGAATACTACGATGCTGAATTAAAACTTTATTAACACTTTTTTGAAACTCATTACAAGAATTTTTAGATGTCATAGAATACCTCCGCTAAATGATTTTACTCAGGTAAGTTAGTTAAGGTGTGGTTAATCTTGGTTAGATTAGCATAAAAACGTTTAATTTTTATTTTGATCAGGGAAAAATCATTTTTTGTATGAGATTATTTCTATTTAATTATAGTTACTAGGTAATCTCTTTGTCAAGCAATATTATTGTTCTCCAATTAATAGAATTACCTAGATTATAAATTTTATGAATATTTTTTATTTTTTACTGGTTAAATGATCAATAAGAAGTTAGAATTTTCTATAACCAAATTAAGAAAATATTAACTTCTTAATTTATTGAAAAACCTATTTATCAATCAAGAAGTAAAGATTTAAGGTCAAGAAATTTAATTGCCCACCTAGAAAGGGCAAAAGAATCGATTATCCAGGAAATAATGAAAAGAAAGTTTCACTAAGAAGCAATGATTTACGAAATACCAAATAGAAAATTTGACCTGATTATTATTGGAGCAGGAGTAATTGGTTGTTCCATTGCTCGCCAACTATCGCGATATAAAATAAAAGTAACTGTATTAGAAAAGAATAGTGATGTAGGTTGGGGAAGTAGTGGTCGTAATAGCGGAGTAATACACGCTGGTTTTAATAATAAGCCAGGTACTCTAATGGCTAACTATTGTGTTTTAGGGAATCAGTCTTTTGCTCAAATAGCTCAGGAATTAAATCTCCCTTATAAGAAAATAGGTAAATTAGTAGTAGCAAAAAAGGAAAAAGAGGTTAAGGAATTAAAGAGGTTAAAGAAACAGGGGGAGACTAACGGGGTAAAAAATTTAGAAATTATTGAGGCTAGTGAAATTAAAAAGATGGAACCGAACCTGCAAGGAGTAGCTGCCCTTTATTCTCCAGAAACCGCTATTACTTCTCCCTATCATTATACTATCTCTTTGGCTGAGAATGCCCGACAAAATGGTGTCCAGTTTTTTTTAAATACACCAGTACAAGGGATCGAAAGGATAAAACCAGATAAATTTATCGTAATTACTCCCTATGCTTCTTTTCAGGCCAATTATCTTATCAATTGTGCTGGAGTTTATTCTGACCAGATTGCAGGTTTAGTTGGGATTAATGCTTATCGGATCTACCCCTGTCGAGGAGAGTATTTTATCTTGGATAAAAAAGCCTCTTCGCTGATTCAACATCTAATCTACCCCGTTCCTCATCCCGAAGAAGGAGGATTAGGAATTCATCTGACTCCTACCATTGACGGAAATGTGCTGATTGGTCCCAGCAATGAATATATAGAAGATAAAGAGGATTATTCTGTCACCAGGAAGGTTTTGGATAAGTTATACCAGAAAGCCCAAGAGTTTTTACCGGTTATTTCCTCCCGTTATTTTATTGCTAATTATGCAGGAATTAGAGCTAAACAATCCCCTCCTGAGCAAGGTGGATTTCAGGATTTTCTTATCGAAGAAAACCCGACTGTTCCCAATATGATTAATCTAATCGGGATCGAATCCCCTGGACTTACTGCTGCCCAACCCATAGCTGAACAGGTAGTAGCTATGATTGATCAGAAGGAGGGACTCAGTTCCAATCCCGACTTTAATCCTTATCATCCAGGAATCCTGCGTTTCGCAGAACAGGATGAAGAGACCAAAAGAAGATTAATTAAAGAAGATTCAGATTATGGTGAAATCATCTGTCGTTGTGAGCAGGTAACCAAGAAAGAGATCCTGCAAGCTATAGATAATCCCCTAGCCGCCAGAAGTCTAATTTCGATCAAGTACCGTAGCCGAGCTATGATGGGTAGATGTCAAGGAGGCTATTGTCTGACCAGAATTATGGAATTACTCAAAGAAAGGTATGATTTCAAACCAGAAGACTTCCTCTTAAAGGGTCCTGAATCCCCTCTATTAGTCGGATACCGCAGTAAGGGAGTAAATAATGATGATTAAAAAAGATGTGATTATTATCGGTGGTGGGGCAGCCGGTTTAGCCGCTGCTACGGCCTGTAGAAGGTTAGGCATTGAAGACCTCTTAATTATAGAAAGGGAAACTACCCTGGGGGGAATCTTAAAACAGTGTATCCACGACGGATTTGGTTTGATCAAGTTTAAACAATCTTATACTGGACCAGAATATGCCCAAAAGTACATAGATCAGGTAGAAGAGTTGAAGATCCCTTATCTATTAGATAGTATGGTAATTGATCTATCTGCCGATAGGGTCTTAACTGTGGCCAACAAGGAAGGTTTACATAAGTTCCAGACTCGGGCGGTTATCCTGGCTATGGGTTGTCGAGAAAGGACCCGGGGAGCGCTTAGTATACCCGGGAATAGACCTGCCGGGATCTATACTGCTGGGGTAGCCCAGAATCTGATCAATATTCATAATTATATGATTGGAAAAGAGATAGTCATCCTTGGTTCAGGAGATATCGGCCTGATTATGGCCCGGAGGTTAACCTTAGAGGGAGCGAAGGTCAAGATGGTCTTAGAAATCCTGCCTTATGGTAGTGGACTCCCCCGAAATTTCAATCAGTGTCTCTTTGATTATGATATACCTCTTTATCTCCGCCATACGGTGGTTAATATAAAAGGAGATAAAAGACTACAAAGTGTTACCATAGCTGAAGTTGATGAACAGGGTAGAGCCCTCCCTCAGACCCTAAAAGAGATACCTTGTGATACCCTTTTACTCTCGGTTGGTCTTATCCCGGAGAACGAGTTATCTCAATTAGCTGGTATTACTTTAGATCCGGTTACCGGAGGAGCGATGGTAGATGAGTTTGGTCAGACTAATATCCCGGGCATCTTTACCTGTGGTAATGCCCTACAGGTGCATGATATAGTGGATAATGTCTCTCTGGAGGGGGAACAAATAGCTTCTGGAGTAGCTAAATACCTCTCTATCGGTCTATCCAAAAAGATTGACCTCTCGGTACAGGCAGGAGAAGGTATCCGTTATGTCCTTCCACAAAGACTACATTACTTAGAAGATACCATCTTTTCCTTCCGGGTACAAAGACCTGGTCACCATCAGACCCTGGTTTTTAAAACTAACCAGCATCTCATTAAAAAGAAGACCTTTCTCCAGGTTAATCCTGCTGAAATGATCAGAATTAAATTATCAGCGCAAGAATTAGCCGGACTTAGTAATTTGAAGGTGGAGTTAGAATTATGAGTAAGGAATTTATCTGTATCGTCTGTCCGAATAGTTGTCGTATCACCGTCCAATCTGAGCAAAAAGGGAATCTTAATATTCAAGGAGCTCAGTGTAAAAAGGGAGAGGAGTTTGTAGAAAATGAAATTAAAAATCCTCTACGTATATTTACTGGTTCAATCAGGTGTAAAAATGGGGACTATGAACTGGTTAGTGTCAAGACTAGTAAGCCAGTGCCTAAAAGATTGATGCAGGAGATTGCTCAACAAATAAAAAGTAGCGAGGTCAAAGCACCGGTAGAAATAGGACAGGTACTGGTAGCCAATATCTTCGATCTAAAGGTAGATCTGGTAGCAACACGTAAAGTCAAGTTGATAAAACAAAAATAAATAACTTAAACCTGGAGGTTTTTAGAGTGCGAATTCAAGAATACGAAGCTAAAGAGATCTTTAAAAGAGAAGAGATTCCTGTTCCAAAGGGGTAGATAGTAGAAGTAAAATAGAAAAAAAGGGGGTAAAAATATAGTGGAAATAAGGTAAATTTTAGTGAGAAAAACAAAGGCAAGAGATAGGCTAATATTTTGACAATAAGATAAGGCTATGGTATAATTTATTTGGTTTTCAAGCTGTTTTGAATAAGAAAAATATTCAAATTTTACTTATAGTTGGTGGGAGAAAAACAGTGATTAATCCCACCATTTTTCAACTAGATAATTAATTCTAATATTAATTTATGGTAATGGCCAAACTTAAATGC